>DATBWB010000117.1 GCA_036514995.1 Candidatus Acidiferrales bacterium | reverse complement strand
ATGCCCTCCTCAGCCAACTTCTCCGCCGCTTCGAGCGCCGTATGCACCATGGCGGCGTAGGTTACCACGGTGATGTCTTTCCCCTCGCGCCGGAGGGCGGCTTTCCCCAGCGGAACGAGGTAGTCCTCCTTCGGCAATTCCTCCTTGATGCGCCGGTAAAGAAACTTATGCTCGAAGAAGAGCACCGGATTATTGTCGCGGATGGCGGCCTTGATCAATCCCTTGGCGTCATAGGCCGTGGCCGGGCAGACCACCTTCAGGCCGGGCGTGTGCACAAAATACATTTCCGGGTTCTGCGAATGGAAGGGCCCGCCGTGCACGCCGCCGCCGGAGGGCCCGCGAATGACAATCGGCACCGGAGCGTTCCAGCGGTAATGCGACCTGGCGGCAAAATTCGTGATCTGGTTGAAGGCGCAGGCGATGAAGTCCATGAACTGCATCTCCGCCACCGGGCGCAGGCCGAGATAGGAGGCGCCAATCGCCGCCCCGACGATCGCCGACTCCGCGATCGGCGTATCGATCACGCGCTCTTCGCCAAATTGCTCGAGCATCCCGGCGGTTACCTTGAAAGCCCCGCCATAGACGCCGATATCCTCCCCGATGAGGATGACGCTCGGGTCGCGCGCCATCTCCTCCCAGATGCCCTGGCGAATGGCTTCGAGATAGGTAACCGCTGCCATGGTCGCTTTGACCGCCACTAACCTTCGAAACTCGTCATTCGAAACTCGAAATTCGACAAAACCTGAAAGTTGGGGCTCTCGATTTTCGAGTTTCGAGTTTCGAATTTCGAATTTCGGAACATTAGGGTTAGCCCTTTTTGATGCCACGCTTTGGGGGGTTGTTCGTTACCAGTACCGGCTCCGCCCGTACCTTCTTCACCGGCTCGGCCCAGTCCGGTCGAATCTCGTGACAGCCCGCTTCGCAATAAACCCCCTGCTGTTGCGTGGCCGGGTCGGGAAAGGGACTCTTCTCGGCAAAATCCAAATCCTCCTTCAACTCGCGCTCGATGCGGGCCACGATATCCCTTTTTTCTGCTTCCGCCATGATCTTCTTCGAGGCAAGAAACTTTTCATACCGCTCGATCGGGTCCTTCTTCTTCCATTCTTCCAAGACTGCCTTGGGGACGTAGGCGGCGTCATCGTGCTCGGCGTGGCCCTTCATGCGCATCGTCTTGGCCTCAATCAAGGTCGGCCCGTGGCCGGCGCGGGCGCGATCCACTGCCTCTTTGGCGACGCCATAGACGGCGACCACGTCGTTTCCGTCCACCACGACGCCCGGAATGCCGTAAGCCTTTGCCTTGTCGGCAAAATCCTTGAGGAGCGATTGTTTGGAAACCGGGGTCGAATAGGCCCACTGGTTATTTTCGAGCACCACGACCAGGGGCAGGCGCTGGACGGCGGCAAAATTGAGGCCTTCGTGAAAAGCTCCGGTCGAAGAACCGCCATCGCCAATCCAGGTGAGGGTGACGATCTTTTTGCCAAGGTAGCGCGCCGCCAGAGCGACGCCGGCCAGGACGGGGATGAGATCGCCCAGCATGCTGATGGGGGCAACCACCTTGCGCCGACCCAGGTCGCCAAAATGTGAGCTGCTGTCGCGGCCGCCGGTGGGCCCGGTAGCGCGGGCCATGTATTGTGTGAAAAGGTCGCGCGGCCGGAAGCCTTTGACCATCACCGCTCCCTGGTTGCGAATCATGGGCGCCAAGTAATCCTCCGGACCGAGGGCATAAGCGCAACCGACGGAGATGGCTTCCTGACCCAGGCTGGAATAGAGTCCACCGACCACCTTGCCCTGGCGATACAAATTCGTCAGTTGCTGCTCGACCATGCGGTTGAGCTTCATGTAGTAGTACAGCTCAAGATGTTGCGATTTGGTGAGCGTGACGGGCAAGCCATTCCTCCGGATCATGGCTTCGAGCCGGGCAGGTCTCCCGGACAAAAACTTCTGCAAAATGTTCGACGACGCTGGACTCGACCTCGGCCATCTCCACTCGTTGGCCGAGAAGGGCTTCGAGGGAGGTGGCGCGCCGGGCGGCGAGGCCGCAGGGAACGATAAGATCGAAGTACTTGAGATCCGTATTCACGTTCAGGGCAAAGCCGTGGGAGGTCACCCAGCGGCTGATATGAACACCCATCGCGGCCAGCTTCTCGCCGCCCACCCAGACGCCGGTCAGGCCGGGGAGGCGCCCGGCGAGGAGCCCAAAATCGCTCGCCACCCGGATCAAAACCTCTTCGAGCGAGCGCATATAGGCGGCGACGTCTCGCTTGACCTGCTTCAAATCCATAATGGGGTAGCCAACGAGCTGCCCGGGACCGTGATAGGTAACGTCACCGCCCCGATCCGTGGCGTGGACCTCAACGCCGCGCCGCGCCAGTTCCTCCTCGGGCAGCCGCAGGTTCTCCCGCCGGGCATTCCGTCCCAGGGTGATGACGTGCGGATGCTCGCACAAAAGCAAGACATCCGGGATGGCCTCAGCCTTGCGCAGTTCGACCAATCGCCGCTGGAGGTCCCCTGCGCGGGCGTAGTCGGTCGTGCCAAGTTGGAGAACCGGACAAGGAAGCATACTGCTCCGAGCAGCTTCAGAAATTCACTGCCAGTCCCCGCACCCCCGCCACCGCATCCGCCATGCCCTCCCAGAGAGTCGGGTGGGCATGGATGGTAAAGAGGAGATCATCCACCGTGGCCTCAAGCTGAAGGGCGAGGACCGCCTCGGCAATCAACTCCGTCGCCAGCGGGCCGATGATGTGCACGCCCAGCAGCTCACCGTACTTTTCATCCGCCACCACTTTGATAAAGCCCTCCTGCTGGCCGATGATGGAAGCCTTGCTGTTGGCGGCAAACGGGAACTTGCTCACCTGAACCTTGTGCCCCGCCTCGCGGGCGGCGCGCTCGGTAAGCCCGACGGAGCCAATCTGCGGCTCACAATAGGTGCAGCCCGGGATGCGATCTCGATTCACCGGCGGCACCTTCCGGCCAGCCATCTTCCCCACCGCCACAATGCCTTCCATGGAAGCGGCATGAGCCAGTTGCGGAAAGCCAGCCACCAGGTCGCCGATGGCGTAGATGCCCGGCTCGTCCGTCTCCATGTACGGCCCGACGTGGATGTAGCCGCGGTCAACCTTGACGCGGGTCTTATCGAGCCCCAGTCCTTCCGTGTTCGGCTTTCGTCCAATCCCGATCAGGATTTTTTCGGCGCTGAGCGCGCCCGAGGCGGACTCCTTTTGAGCCTTGCTTTCATAGGTGACGGTCACGCCCTTCGCCGTCTTCTTGACACTCTCGACCAGGGCTTGCGTCAGGACTTTGATGCCGCGCTTCTTGAAAGATTTTTCAAGTTCGGCGGAAATTTCTTCGTCCTCGATCGGCACCAGGCGGGGCAGCATTTCGAGCAGCGTTACTTCCGCGCCGAAGGCGTGAAAGATGGAAGCAAACTCGACGCCGACGGCGCCGGCGCCGACGACGATCAACGATTTCGGCACCGCCGGCAAGCTCAAGATCTCCTTGTTGCTGAGAATCGTCTCGCCATCAAACTCGATTCCGGGCAAACCGCGCGCCTCCGCACCGGCGGCGATGAGGATATTCCTGGCTCGGATTTCGCTCGTCTTGCCGTCCTTCTCGACCGTGACGACGCCCGGCGCCCCGACTTGTCGGGGCGGCGCCTTGATGCGCCCGACGCCGGTCATGGATTCCACCTTATTCTTGCGGAAGAGAAATTCCAGGCCTTTGTTGTGCTTCTTGACGATCTTATCTTTTCGGGCGCGGACGGCAGCCCAGTCGAGCGAAACGCCTTTGCATTCGATGCCAAACTCCCGTGCGTTCTTGATGAGATCGTAGATTTCGGCATGGTAGAGCAGCGCCTTGGTAGGGATGCAGCCCCAGTTCAAGCAAGTGCCGCCAAAGACGGCTTCACGTTCGATGATGAGCGTTTTCAGCCCCCACTGGCAGGCGCGAATGGCGGCCACGTAGCCCCCGGGTCCGCTCCCGATGACGGCCAGATCGTACTGCGGCGTATCAGCCAAAAGACACCTCCGAATGCTTGCCGCGGCGCTCGAAAAATGCGATTAGAAAACCGAAGTCGGAAATCGGAAAACAGGCCTTTAATCCCGTTTCCCATTTTCTGTTTTCCATTTTCTCGCTTAAGTGCACACAAAACTCTAACAGCCCCCTCGCTGCGAGACAAGGGGCGCCGCGTGGCGGTAGCGGCGAGGAATGCGCTTGGGCTTTGCCCGCATTCCTCGTCGGCTTTTGGGGCAGACCGCTAGTGCCGTTCCAACTAACTAAGCATAAGCGTGAAATGCAGCGGCAAACTATCCATCCGGCTGCGCTTCTCGAAAAACACTTAGTGGGAGATAGTTGGAACGGCACTAGCTCAAGGGTTTCTCTGACTGTGCAGGTAGATCGATGAAGTCGATGGTGATTATGCATTCAAGGCCAGCATAGGCTGGGGCGCTTGACCAGCGCCAATCTTCCGCACTCTGCGCCAGTCCCTTGCGCACAGGGTTTTGATGTATGTAGTCAAGTGTCTCGGCGAATTCTTTGGGAGTGCGCATGAAGTGATCAAAGAATCCCTTTTGCCAAAGCGTTCCTCGGCTGCCCCGGGCGATGTTGATCCTTCGCCCGCTTACATACTTTAATTCCTGCATGAGCACTGAGATCGGATCCCCAGGCAGCGGCCGGACCAAGAGATGAAGATGGTCGGGCATAACCACAAAGCCAGCGAGTTGAAACTGCCTTCGCCTGCGAACTGCCGCCACCGTGTGAGACAACAGCTTACGCTCTCTGGGACTGAACGGCGCTAGTCCGCGACGGAGATTCGTCGTGAGAAAAAAGATTTTGTCACTGAGCACCAGCCGCCGAAGGCGCGTCATAGAACCGAACTATATACCACGCACTCGGTACAAACCGGCGACGAAGGCGTAGCCTTCGTCGCCGCTACCTGTCTATCTGTCGTGCTACAATCAAAGCTTGCATATGCACCTTTTCACACTGCCAGTCATTCAGGCCACACCGCCGCGCTTGCCGCGGCCCGAGTGGCTCCGGGTGCGTTTTCCCGGCGGGCCCAATTACCTCGAACTGAAGCGCCTCATGCGGGCGAACGGGCTGCACACGGTTTGCGAGTCGGCCCGTTGCCCGAATATCGGCGAATGCTGGGAGCAGCGCACCGCCACCTTCATGATCCTCGGCAATCTCTGCACGCGGCGTTGCGGCTTCTGCGCCGTCCCTTCCGGCAAGCCGCTCGCTCCACCCGACCCGGATGAGTCGCGGCGAGTGGCCGAGGCCGTCGTCAAGATGGGGATCGAATACGCCGTGGTCACTTCGGTCAACCGTGACGACCAGCCCGACGGCGGCGCGGGCATCTTTGCCGAAACCATCCGCGCCATCCGCCTCGCCAAGCCCGGCTGCCAGGTGGAAGTCCTCATCCCCGATTTTCGCGGTGACGGGCAGGCGCTCGCAACCGTTGTCCGGGCTCGCCCGGACGTGCTCAACCACAACACCGAAACCGTTCCCCGCCTCTACCGTCAGGTGCGCCGCGGGGCGCGCTACGAGCGCTCGCTCGAACTGATTCGCCGCGTCAAGGAAATCGATCCCTCCATGATCTCCAAGTCCGGCCTGATGGTCGGGCTGGGCGAAGAGAAGGAAGAAATCCTCGCCACCATGCGCGACCTCGTTGCCCAGCGCTGCGATATCCTGACCATCGGCCAATATCTCCAGCCCGACGGCGAGCATCTGCCCATCGCTCGCTACTACCACCCCGAGGAGTTTGCCGCATTCAAGCGCCAGGGCGAACGCATGGGCTTCCGGCACGTCGAGGCCGGGCCACTCGTCCGCAGCTCCTACCACGCCCAGCGGCAACACCGCGCAACCCTTTAGTGGAATCGGGTACGGCTCAAGCGCGGATGGGGCCCCAAGCAATCAGCGGCCAGTCAGCGAATCGTCTGGCGGAGGGATTCGGCCAGCTCGTCGAGCCTGGCGACGGAAATCATCTGAATCTCCTGCTCCGCCAAAATACGAGACACGAACTGGTGGGCCTCGATCTCCGGAGAGGCTTCAGCTTCGGTGATCACCGTCATCTCCGAAGAGGGCAGCTTCGCCCGGATGCGCTCCATGGTATAGGCCAGGATTTTTGCCTGGGCGGGATCAGCAGCGAGGGAAAGCGCATGGAGAAAGCCGCGAGTGCCATTTCTTCGGTAGCCGTAGTCGAGCCGGAAGCGGTCGCCATGGCAGGTGAATTCCGCCACCGAGACCCGCAGTTCGAGTTTGGAAAGGATGCCCAGCCGGCGAAACACAGGCACCATCCGATTGCGAATCCAAGCTCGACCACCTTCCAGCGCCACGGCCGCCCGGCCCGGATAGCGCGGCTCGCGCACGTAGGTGTCAAACAGCCGGTCGAATTCCGCCGCCGGATCCTGGGTCAAGACGCCCTTGGGCTCGCTGACCTGGAGGGTGGCCGAAAGGGTGTCCTGGAGATGGGTCACGTAGGCGCCGAGATCGGCCACCTGGGATTCGATCTGGGCGGCAAAATCCGCCTCGAGCCGGGCGAGCAGCTCAACATCCGCCCAGGGATGGAGCCGTTTGACGCGGCGAAAATTATCGGTCAGGCGAACCTGCAATTCCCGTTCGGCGGGATGGTAGAAAAAGACCCCGATGTTCACCGACTCATTCCGAATGAGGTTCGGGGTATAACGCAGAAGAAAGAATTGACAGCGCTCGAAGGTTGCCTCGGGCATCAAGTCGTCCAATTCGGAAACGGCTGTCGAAAACAATCCCGGGTCTCGATGAGCATCTGCCGGATCCGCTTGCGGCGGTCGTAGAGCCGGCTGATCAGCGAGAGCAGCGCCTCCTGGTCGAAATCGTACCACTCGGGCGGCACGCTGGCGACCGCCTCATCCAGCACCCGCGGCGAAATCTCCTCCACCCGGTGCAGAGCCGGCTCAAAAGAATCGAGGGAACGCACCGGCCGATAGACGAGTGGGCGAGGATAGAGGCCCCGCAACGGCGAATCGGGAAAATTCCAATCGCCGGCGTTAAAGCAAAATCCCTGGTCAATCATCATCGCCCGATAGCGGGTGGGCGCGCCATTGGGATAGAAAATCACCTGTCGGCCGTTGGTGTTGCACGTCCAGCGGTCAAAAATCAGCATGCCGAGAAAGGCGTCGAGGTTCCCTACCTCGAGCAAGCGCTCCTCCGGCACCAGGTCATGCACCGCGAGTGCGGCCGGATCGCCCGGGTAGCGCGAGCCGAATTGCAGCCCTGCCCGGCACGGTTCTCGCCCCAGCGATTTTTGGATGTGCAGCTCGGGCGTGTCCTCAATCAGCTCGGACGTCACTTCGATCACTTCCGGGCGCGCCACCGGCAACCCCAACCGTTCCGCGAGCCGCGCGGCCAGCATTTCATTGGCAAGCACCCGCACATGCTGCGGGTTGTTTTGAAATTTGACGATGTAGTAGCCGCCGTCGCTCGCCCGCATGAGGTGGGATTGCGCGCCGCCGCGCATTCGCCGAACGTGTTCCACTGCCAGCGGCATGGGCTTCAAGAGCCGAAAAAGAGCATTGGACCGAACACGGCGTCCCTGGGGCAGGCGCCGATCCCGCCACGGCCGGACGGCCCCGCCACAGCGGGGCAGCCGCTATGCTAAAGGGGAAGACCGATCACCGACAAGCGAATACTCAAGGCAGTCACCAAGGGCTGTGGCCAACGCGGACGCCCCCAGACAGGCGCTCCCGGCTGAGAGGCCTTCGACAACCAATTATCTTTTTGCTATGCTCACAGCAATGAGTTTTCTGAATCTTCAGGAGAACCTACGCCAGGAGCTGCGCCGGAGGGTGGCGGCGGGAGAGCTGACGGGCGCAGAACTGGCCCGCCGCCTCGGTCTCACCCAAGCGCACATCTCGAACTTCCTGCATGGCAAGCGCGGGCTGAAGCTCTCCACGCTGGACCGGGCGGTGGCCGTGATGGCGCTCGATTTCTACTCGCTTCTCCCGGCTGAGGAGTTGGCGGGCTATGCCCCGGCCGTCAGCCGGGCCGAGGCCGAGACGGCCGAGGTGCCACTGATCCGACCGGCGGCGGCTACCACGCCGGTGATCACGCGGATGCTGGCCCACGGCACGCTTCGGCTGGCCGCGATTCTATCCGGGGTTCGCACCACTGCCGACGGGCACCCCTCTCGAAAAGGCTGGACTCGCTTCGTGGCGTTGGAGGTCGCCGACAACGACACCAGCATGGCGCCACGCGTTCCGCCGGGCGCTTGCGTGATCGTAGATCGTCATCGGCTGGCACCGGGCGATCCCCGATTCGATCGGGGGCGGTTCTATGCGGTGAAAAACGCGGGCGGAGTACAGATTCGCTACCTGGAGCGGCAGGGTGACCGGCTCCTGCTCCGGCCTCACCATCCCCGTCAACCGAGCGAGATCTGGCCTTGGCAGGGCACAGTCACCGAAGCGCGGATTGTGGGACTGGTGGTGGCGCTCGTCGTGATCTGCCGTTAAGAAAAAGGCCCGAACCCTGTGGGCCGGGCCTCCACAAAACCCGTATATCTTGGTTTCGAAATTCCGTGGCAGATTCCGCTCGTGTCGTACCAGCCCGCCGCGGCGGGGAACGGGACTCGCGGGCCCCGTACCAACCTGTTGGGAGGGAGCGGGAAATAGCGCCCAATAGTTGGAACGGCCCTAGCGTCTGCGGCGCTTTCCTTTGGCCTTGGCTCTTTTCGCCTTGCCCTTAGCCTTCCGTTTCGGTTTCCGCGCCTTCCTGGCTTTCTTCTTGGCTTTCTTTTTGGCCGGCTTGGGAGCGGGGGGCGGAGGTGGAGCCCAGATGGGTGTGGGCTCGGGTGGCATGGTGGGTCGCTGTTCGTCGGTTTCCATGGCCTCTTCTTCCTCCTCTTCTTTGTAGATGTCGCGCTCGTCCGTCATCCCCTCTTCCTCTTCGTTGTACTCGGAGCTGTCTTCGAAATCATCATCGCGGTGCTTGCTAAATGAGGCCGGCATGGAGTACCTCCGGCGATGGATTTCGCCCTCCGCCCGTCGGGGAAGATAAAAAGAAGACGAGCGCGCGTCGGTGCGTACTTATAATACCTCAGGGTATCTGTCAAGTCCTACGGTCGGCTACCGAGGATTCACTGGCCGCGGCGGGGTGCGTGAACAATCAGGCGATCGCCTGCTTGCAAGCTACGCGAGGCAAGGAAGGAATTGGCGCGCGTGAGCGCCCCAACCGTGGTGTGGTAAGAGGAGGCAATCGACCACAGCGTCTCGCCCGCTTTGACCTTATGCACCACCCCGCTTGAATTTACTAACTCGCTTTGTTTCTTTGTGTTAGAGGAATTCCTCGGCTTGGCAGCTCGGGCGGCATGCTCCCCTTCCGGGAAGGCCGGCACATAAACGCGCAGGCGCTTGCCGCGGGGGATAGCCCAACCGCGCAAGCGATTCCAGCGGCGAAGTTCCCGGGGGGTGACGGAAAACTGCTCGGCCACCGAATCGACTGTATCGCCACGGCGCGCTCGATAGGTGATGGCGCGTCGCTTTTGAGCGAGGTCCTGCCGCCCGGGCGCGACCGGGATAATGAGCTTATCGCCCGGCCGAAGCGCGGCGGTGAGTTGGATCCCGTTGACATCGGCGATGGCGCCGGGCTTGGTGCGATAGAGCTTGGCGATGCCACCCAAAGTTTCGCCCGGCTCGATGCGGTGCTTTCTTGAGGAGACCCATTTGTCTTCGGGGACGGTCGCAATCTCGGCGAGAAATTTCTGAGTGGTTCCGGAGGGAAGCTTCAATTCGAAATCGGGCTGATGGGGCGTCACCAGGCGAAGGAGTTCGGGGTTGAGCCGGCGGATCGTCTGCACGTCCACGTCAATCATCTCTGCCACCAAGCGCAGGTCAATCGGCTTGGGGACGGCAACGCGCTCGAAGCGCACCGGCGGCTCAGGGGCAACGTCAACACCGTAGCGCCCCGGATCCTTGGCGATGAACGCCACCGCGAGAATGATGGGCACGTAGTTTTCCGTTTCGCGCGGCAGAACCCGGCGGCGAAGCAACTCCCAAAAGTCGGCGTAGCCGGTCCGCTCGATCCCCCGCTGAACCGCGCCCGGGCCGGAGTTGTAGGCAGCGATGGCAAGATACCAATCGCCAAATTGATGGTAAAGATCGCGCAGATGGCGAGCGGCGGCGCGGGTGGATTTCTCCGGATCCTGCCGCTCATCTACCCACCAGGTGCGCATCAGACCGTATTGACGGGCCCGGTAGGCCATGAATTGCCAGAGGCCCTTGGCCCCCATGCGGGAGAGGGCATAGGGTTCAAAGGCCGATTCCGCCTGCGCCAGATAGATCAAATCCTGCGGCAAACCCTCTTCCCGGAGCACGCGCTCGATCATCCCACGATACCGGCCAGCCTTTTCGAGGCCCCGGCTGATGATGGCCCGGCCACGACTCGTTTGAAAGAAATTGATGAAGGAGAGAACCTGTTCATTGAGCGTCAACGGCAAATCGTGAGCGACGCTTTGCATGGTGGACGAAGCTTGCCGCTCGAGTTGGGGGTCAACCGGCGCTTCCGGTGGCTCGATCTCGGCCACCTCGTCAATGGGAGCGGGGGTCGGGGCCTGCTCGGTGAAACCATCGCCCTCACGGAAGGCAGCTACCTCAAAGGCGCGCACCTGCTCGACAATGCGATCAAAAAGCTTCTCCAGGCGCTCATCCTGGCGAACATCCTGGCCGCTCAGGAGCAGCAGGTCGAGGGCGCGGTCAAACTCCCGGCGTGCCTTTTCGAGGTGCCCGGCATGATAGCTCTGCTCGCCCGACCGATAGGCTTCCTCGACGCGCCGGATCAGCTCCTCGGTCGGATGGCTTGGCGACACATAGGCCGTAAAGAGGAGGAGGGACGCACCCCGAAACTGCGGGATGGGAAGGGGCGGGGGTTCACCATTTGCCTGGCCAGAGACGACAACCGCCTGAGGTGGCGGAGTCGCCGCCCGGCGGTTCTTGCCGGTCTCACAGCCAAACAGCACTAGAACCAACGGAAGGACAGGAATGACAAGCAGGATTCTTCCAGCTCGTACCCGCCTACCGCCACGCTGAGCCTCCATAGCTACTCCTTCCGGCTGGTTAACCCCTTTGACGTTGCCGGGCGCACTCCGTCACATGCATTCGGGAGGCAGAGTCAACAAATTCTAGCGGGCTCGAACCTGTCCGGTCAAGACAAAGCGTCAACCGGAATTGCTTGATAGGAAACGGGATTCAGGCAAGCCCGCCTAGGATAAAGGGTATCGGCTAGAAAAAGGGTCATTGGCGGGCAAGGGCCTGGCGCAAATCGGCGATGAGGTCGCGCACATCCTCAATGCCGACGGAAAGCCGCACCGTCCCTGGCTCGACTCCGCTCGAACGCAGTTCGGCCAAGCTCATGCGGTAGTGGGAGGTATAAATAGGGAGGGAAACCAGCGACTCGACTCCCCCCAGGCTGGCAGCCAGCAAGACAACTTTCAGGCGGTCGCAGAAGCGCCGGGCCGCGCCGAGCCCCCCTTTCAGGTCGAACGCCATCATCGAGCCAAACCCACCGGCCATCTGCCGCCGGGCGAGGCCATGGTCGGGGTGCGACTTCAGCCCCGGGTAGTGCACGCGGACAACCGTGGGGTGCTTTTCGAGGAAGCGTGCAATCGCCAGGGCGTTTTCCGCCTGCTTCCTGACGCGCACCTCGAGCGTTTTCAGCCCGCGAATGAGCAAGAAGGCAGCATAGGGGTCCATCGAGCCGCCCAGGTAGATCACCATGTGGCGAACCTTTTCGACAATTTCCCGGCTGCCCACCGCCGCCCCGGCAATGATGTCGCTGTGGCCGCCCAAGTATTTCGTCGCCGAGTGAAGCACCACGTCGAAACCAAGCTCTAGCGGCCGTTGGAGGATGGGCGTGGCGAAGGTGCTATCCACCATCGAGACCAACTTATACCGCCGGGCAAGCGCCACCGCTTTCTTCAGGTCAACCACCTGCAAAGTGGGGTTAGTGGGCGTTTCGGTGTAAAGCACCTTGGTATTTTTGTTGACGAGCCGCTCGACGCCTTCGAGGTTTGTCCCGACGTGCTGCACCCGGATGCCGAGGCGGGGCAAGACATCGCGCATCAGCCGGTAGGTTCCGCCGTAGAGATAGCGGGTGGCGATGACCTCATCGCCAGCTCCTAAAACGGCCAGCAGAGAACTCGAAATAGCGGCCATGCCGGAGGCGGTGACAATGGCCGCTTCGCCGCGCTCGAGCTGCGCCAGCTTGGCCTCAGCCACCGCCAGCGTTGGGTTCCCGTAGCGAGTGTAGATGTACGCCTTGGACTTCCCTTCAGCCCAGCGCTTCATCTCGTTGATGTTCGGGAAAGTGAAAGTCGAGGTCTGAACAATTGGCGGCGCAACAGGCACGGCCACCCCGTGCTTCATCTCTCCTGTATGAATCGTCGCTGTGGCATTGCCAAGAAATTCCCTGGTTTTGCGAGCGGCCATTTGGATTCCCCCCTCAGCACGTCATGCGTTACATACAACTGGTTTGTAGGGGCTCGGTTGTAGGGGCGACCTTAAGGTCGCCCCTACTTGCGAGGGCATCAAAATCCCCCTGTCAGTGCGTCCTGTGTCAGATGCAACTCGGTTGTAGGGGCGGCCTTAAGGTCGCCCCTACAGAAGTCCCTCTCAGCGCATGATGTGTTGCATACAACCCGCCGAGTCTATGCTGCGGCGGAGGGACGGGCAACAGCCAAAATGGATGGGTGACGGGAACCCGAACTATTCCTCGGCAGGGGCGGCTCCGGCGCGGGCGGCTTTGGCGTGGTCGATGATTTTTTGGGCCAGTTCGGGCGGGACAAAATCGTAGTGAGAGAACTCCATCGTATAGCTGCCGCGGCCCTGGGTCATGGACGTAAGGTCGGTGGCGTAGGTGAGCATCTCCGCCATCGGCACCTGAGCCTTGATGAGGGAATTGGTGCCGCGCGATTCCATGCCGGAGACTCGCCCGCGGCGAGAACTCATGTCGCCCATAATGTCGCCCGAGTATTGTTCGGGGACATAGACCTCGACGTTCATGATGGGTTCGAGCAACGCCGGCTTGGCCGTCTCCATGGCCGCCTTGAAAGCCAATTGGCCGGCAATCTGGAAGGAAATGTCCGAACTATCCACGTCGTGGTACTTGCCGTCGTAGAGAATGGCGCGGAAGTCCACCACCGGGTAGCCGGCCAGGTAGCCGCGGGCGGCCGATTCGCGGATGCCTCGTTCCACCGAAGGAACCCAGTTCCTGGGAATGGCGCCGCCGAAAATGTCGTTCACGAATTCGAACCCGCTGCCGCGCGGCAAAGGCTCCACCTTGATCCGGCAAACGCCAAACTGGCCGTGGCCGCCGGTCTGCTTTTTGTGCCGGCCTTCGACGTCAGCCTTGCCGCGAATCGTCTCGCGGTAAGGCACCTTGGGCGCTTTCAGCGCCACATCCACGTTGTAACGCTTTTTGAGCTTGGCGACGGCGACCTCGACGTGTTGCTGGCCGGAACCGGCAAGCAGGAACTCTTTCGTCTGCGCATCCCGGACGTAGCGCAGCGCCAGGTCTTCCTCCAGAATGCGGTGCAGCGCTTGGCTGAGCCGATCTTCGTCGGCGCGGGTCTTCGGCTCGATGGCGAAACTGATGGAAGGCTCGGGGATGCGCGCCGGCTTGTAGAAAATGGGCGCGGCTTTGTCGCCGAGCGTATCGCCGGTGGTGGTTTCTTTCAACTTGGCGACCGTGCCGATATCGCCGGCGCGGAGTTCGGCGACTGCCGAGGGGGTTTTCCCCTGGCGAACTTCCACGTGCTGGAAACGCTCGGCCGTGTTGCGATTGAAGTTTTGGAGCGTGGCGTCGTTCTTCAGCACGCCGCTCATCACCTTGAAGTAGGTGATACGGCCGGCAAACGGGTCGGCCAGCGTTTTGAAAACATAGATCGAGAGCGGCTCGGAGTCGGCAATCTTTCGCTCCACCGTTTCACCCCCGCCGGGTTCGGCCGCGCCGATGATTTTGCCCCGGGCAAGCGGCGAAGGCAGAAAATCGCAGATAAAGTTCAGAAGGTTCTCGGCCCCGATGTTCGGCAATCCGGCAGCGATCAACATCGGAAAGATTCTCTTGGCGGCGATGGCCTGGCGAAGTCCCTCCTGCAATCGCGTCGGCTCGAGCGTCCCTTTTTCGAAAAATTCCTCCATCAACTTGTCATCGCCCTCGGCCACCATCTCGACCAGCTTTTCATGCGCATCCTTGGCCTTTTCGGCAAGCTCGGCCGGAATTTCGCTCTCGGTGTATTTCCCCTCGCCTCCCGCCACGTAGGTGTAAGCCTTCATCGCGATGAGGTTCACCAGCCCTTTGAAATTCTTTTCCTGGCCGATGGGAAGCTGGACGGCAACGGCGCCGCGGCCGTAAACCTGATGAATGGACTCCGTTGCCCGCTCGAAGCCGGCAAGTTCGCGATCCATCTTGTGGATCATAAACGCGCGCGGGAGGTCGTACTCGGTGCAGTAGTCCCAGACTTTTTCGGTGACTACTTCCGAACCCGCCACCGCATCCACCAGGATCAACCCGGCGTCAGCGGCCAGCAAGGTGGCCTTGGTTTCGTTGATGAAGATGTTGTACCCGGGGGTATCGAGGAGATTGACCTTGATCTTTTCTGTTCTCCCCCGCGGCGCCCATTCGGCATAGGCCAGGCCGGTCGAGATCGAAATCTTGCGGGCAATTTCTTCTTCATCCCAATCGGTGACCGTGGAGCCATCGTCCACGCGGCCGAGGCGAGGGGTGGCGCCGGCAAGATAGAGCATCGCCGCCGTCAGGGAGGTTTTTCCCGTGCCACCGTGTCCAAGGATGGCCACGTTGCGGATGTTCTCGCCGCTATAAACCTTCACGGCAGTCTCCTAAGGATTCGAGGGTTCGGCCCCCGCCCAGAAAGGCGGCACGCCCCGACACGTCGGGGCAAGAGGGCTTCCGAAAAACTCGATGCTAGCACAGTTGAAAAAGAGGATTCAACCAGCCCGACCGACGAGCAGCTGTTAGGCTTGCACGGAAACGCGCGGTGCTCGGTCCCGGGCAACGTAGCCAAAAGCCATGCGCGAGGTGTTGTGGGCAAAGCCGATGTTTCCTTGGGTATCAATCAAGATGAGACCGGCTCTGTCGCCTGTTCGCTCGGCCAGGATGCGGATGGCGGCATGCGCGGCCTCCTGGGCAGATTTCCCCCGTAGCATGAGATCCGTGGCGGTCTTTGCCATGACGATCTTCATGATGGCTTCGCCGTAGCCCGTGCAACCGGCGGCGCCCGAGTGATTGTCGGCGTAGCAACCGCAACCGATGAGCGAAGAATCACCCACCCGCCCGGGAAATTTGCAACAAGTCCCGCCGGTCGAAGTGCCCGCAGCGAGCAAGCCAGCGCCATCCATGGCAACCGCCCCGACCGTTCCTCCGAGCTTGTGCAGAGGGCGCAACCCATCCCGGAAATGACGCCAAGCGGTCGCCTCGCGCTCGACGATAAGCTCCTTGGGGTCGCACAGGGGCAGGCCATTTTCCTCGGCAAACTGCTCGGCGCCCCGGCCCACGAGCATCATGTGCTCGCTCTTTTCCATCACCGCACGGGCCAGCCGGATGGGATTCCGGACGCGCTCGACAGCGCTCACCGCTCCGGCCTTGAGCGTATCACCCCGCATGAGGATAGCATCGAGCTGCACCACCCCGTCGCGGTTCAAGTGGCTGCCGATGCCCGCGTCAAAGATGGGGTCATCCTCCAGGACCACGATCGCCGCCTCCACCGCATCCACGGCCAAGCCGCCCTCGTCGAGGATCTTCCAACCGGCCTCAAGCGCTCTCCGGCAGCCTTCCCGACAGGCTGCGACGGCGGCATCCGGGATGTCCCAGGCACCACCGTGGACGATGAGGATGGGTTGCGGAGCCATTCTAAGAACCACTTTGGTCCAGCAAGGGCTCGACCAAGTAGGGTATCACTCTCTGTCCTCGAGGATCAGTCGGGAAAGCGCCTTTCCCCCGATGATGTGGATAGGCTCGAAGTCTTTGAATACCCCCCTGGCGCGGCGCAGATGCCCTTCCGCTTCCAGTTGATTCAACCTTCTTTCCAGTTCGTCCTCTTTCCGGACGCCTTCGAGAGGAACCAGCCTCGCCACCGGTGCGCCACGATGCGTCACAACCAGTGATTCACCACGGCGGACACGAGCGAGATAGCGCCCCAAACGATTTTTCAATTCACGGCTGCCCACCTGCATCATGTGGCTACCCCGCTTTCAGATTGAAGCTGCATGGGTTCACATTTGTCAACCCTCTCCCTCTGCAGTTCTCATGAATCGCGCCAGCATCGCTCCTCGGGCGGCTTCCCCCGCGCGGAACGACTTCGCAAAAAGCTTCGTCCCAATCCCGGAAGCTCGAGATTCGGGAAAACCGCTCTTGTTCTGTGCCACGCTTCCGCTTACAGTGAAGTTTCAGCTTCAGCCAGGCGGAGCAGGATGGTATTTCACCGGGAGAGGAGGTTTCTATGAGCCGATTCGTCAAGGTGGCCAGCGTGGACCAGATTGATTCCGAGCGAGGAGCGCTGGTGGAGTGCGAAGGGAAGAGGATTGCCTTGTTCAACGTCACCGACCGCTACTACGCGATCGAAGACACCTGCACCCATCGCGGCGGTCCGCTCTCGGAGGGGATGCTGCTGGAAGCCGAGGGGGTGGTGGTGTGTCCCTGGCACGGGGCGCGCTTCGACATCAAAACCGGCAAGGTGCTTGGTCCGCCAGCGCCCCAGGGGGTCGCCAGTTTTCCCGTGCGGGTCGTCGGCAAGGATATTGAGGTCGAGATGCCCGAGGCAATGGGCGCGGCCGAGGATTAGCAGAGGATTGGATAACCCGTCGTCTTGACGTTCTCCCTGGCCGCAGGAGGGCGGCGAGAGGGGCGCGCTACCGGGCTGAGCCGGCCGTCATCGCTTGTTCAGAGGGTTTTTTTTTGGCGACGACTTCCACCGTATTGCCCGCTTCGGTTTCGCGCCAGGTGTGGTACATACGGTGGATGACGGTGAGATTGGTTCCCACGGCGAGCAACCACAGCGCGGGGGCAATCCGGTTGCCGAGCGCCGCCAGGATGAAAAGCACGATCCGTTCCGGGCGCTCCCAGAAGCCAACCTTGCACTGGGTGATGAGCGATTCGGCCCGCGCCCGGGTGTAGCTCACCATCACCGATCCGCCCAGCGCCACCACCCCCACCACCACGTAGAGAAAACGATTCACGCGGGCGTAATACACGATGATGCCGATAAAGAGCAGTATGTCCGAGTAGCGGTCAATGACGGAATCAAAGAAGGCGCCGAAGGCGGTGACGCGACCCTGGGCGCGAGCCACCCGGCCGTCCACCATGTCAAAGAAGCCGGCGAGAATCATCGCCGCGCCGGCGCTCCGAAACAGGCCAGCCGCAAAAAGCACCGCCGCCCACACATTGATCACCAAACCGATCGTCGTCAGGACGTTCGGATGGATTCCGGTGGCGGCCAGCCCGTCCACGATCTTGTAAAGCAGCCAGCGGCAACCCTCGCCAATGCTTCGCGTGATCACGTCTCAAAACCCGGTGGACCCGGCGGCGTTTGCCGCAATGCGGTCAGCAAGCTACGGCCGTCGGGCAAACGCCGGTCCAGAATCACCCCGCGGCTGCCTTGCGGATTTTCCAGATCCACTTCCACCTTATCCCCGGGCAGAAGTCGCACCAACCAACGGTGCAGTTCATCGCTTATGCGGGCCCCGATGCTGTCGGGGCAGGCGTGGACAAGCCGGCCATTCACGAGCTTGACGCGGAACTCTCCTCGCGCGTTGACGCCGGTGATGACACCATCAGCACGGTGGGGTGAACCGACCCAATCGTCGGGGCGGGGGCTAGTGCCGTTCCAACTATTCACGGCTATCTCCTGAGAGTCGTATTCCAACAAGTTGGCACGGGATTAGCCCCAATGCATAGGCTCATTAAGTTGGAACGGCACTAGAAGGCCTCATCGTGGATGGTGGCAAAATCAACGATCTCGAACTCTTTTGGCCCTGCCGGCGTCTGAACGCTCACCGTGTCTCCCACCCGCTTGCCCATCAGACCGCGGCCGATCGGCGAAGTCGTTGAGATCAGCCCCCGGGCGACATCGGCCTCCTCACTGTGGACCAGCTTATACTTCACTTCCGCGTCGCGGGCAACGTCCACCAGAGTCACCTGCGAGCCAAAACCAACCCGGTCACGGGGGATGTTGTTGAGGTTCAGAAGAGAGAGCTCGGCCAGACGGTGCCTCAACTGGGCTAGGCGCGATTCGAGCAGGTGCTGGCGCTGCTTGGCGAATTTAAACTCTGCATTTTCAGATAGATCGCCATGGGCGCGGGCCGCCTTGAGTTCCCTGGGAAGCTCGGTCTTGAGCTCGCGGTCGATCTCGTCAATCGCCTCTTGAAGTTTATTGCGAATTTTGGCAGCGGCGTCGCTCACAGGAGCTTCACCCAGGCTCCGAGTCTCGTTAACAAGAATTATACGGGAGCGCGGCACGGCCTGCAATGCCGGTGATCCCTACCTGGTTGGCCCGGAGCTTGCGAATAAATGGCTCATTCTCTTGCGATTTCGTGGCAAGGTCGCTTGACTCGCTGCCTGCCGGAAGGGTATATTGGTGCGTACCGCAACCCGCAGGCGAGCCCCTCATGTTCAAAGTCGGCGAGAAGGTTGTTTACCCGAATCACGGCGTTGGTCTGGTGGAACAGGTTTCGGTGGGCGCGATGAATGGCCGGACGGAAAACTGTTACCTTCTCCGGATTGCTTCGAGCGGCCTGAAGGTGATGGTCCCGGAGTCGAACATCAAATGCGTGGGCCTGCGGCGCACCGTCCGCTCCAGCGAAATTGTTGAGATCGTCGCCTACCTCGAGCGAGGCAAGTGCAGCAACCACCACGACTGGAAATTCCGCTTCAAACAAAATTCAGAAAAGATGCGGACCGGGTCGCTGCTGAGCGTGGCTGAGGTGCTCAAGTCGCTCGTCGTCCTGAGCAAAGGTAAACCGCTTTCCTTCCGCGAGAAGAAGATGCTGGACCGGGCCAAGTACCTGTTGGTCAGCGAGTTGGCCACCGTGCGCAACGTCACCGAGCAGACCGTCGAGGCCTCGCTCCATCAGGCCCTGGCAAAGTCTCACCTGCACCTGCCCTAACCCCCTTGCTTCATGGCCGGCCAGTCCAGTAATGACGGGCTCGTGGCAATCTCCCTCAGGATCGATCCATGGAGCGAGAAAATAGAAAGTAGAAATTAGAAAAGGCATCAGCCTTTGGCCCCACCTGCTTTCTGTCCCCTCCCGTTTCAGGCCGGATCCTTCGATTCCTTTACACTATCGAGCCCGCGTCTTGTAATTCACTCGAGGTTTTTGTCCACACGGCATACTTGAAACGGCCGGGCTGCATGCCCATGGCGCCGATCTCGCCCTTGCGGTTGATGGCGAAGACGTTGGCGTCCACCTTTTTGTAGTGCTCGGGATTCTTCTTGAGCATCCGTTCGAGCACGGCCTGGCAGGCCTTTTGCGGATGCATGCCGCCCCGCATCAGCTCCACCGCCAGGAACGTGACGCAAAACCGCATCATCTCATCACCGTCGCCGGTCGCGCCGGCGGCCCCGACTTGGTTGTCCACATAGAGCCCGGAGCCGGGGACGGGCGAGTCACCCACCCGGCCGGCGACCTTCCAGCGCAGGCCGGAAGTCGAATTTCCTCCGACAAAGTTCCCTCGGCCATCAAAGGCGACAAGCGAGATGGTGTCGTGCCCGGTCTCGCGCCAGTGCCTCGGGCGGTCTGGCTTTGCCTTCCACTCCAGGTAAGCCTTGATGCTCTTTTCCGTGTGCAGCTCCTCGATCGGGAAGCCCTCCCGAATGGCAAACTGGAGCGCGCCTTCGCCGGCCAGCAGCGTATGCTTGGTCTTCTCCATCACCCGCCGCGCCACCGAGATGGGCGTCTTGACCTGGTGCAGCGCCGCCACCGCTCCCATCCGGTGAGTCGGGCCGTCAATCATCAATGCGTCCAGTTCGATCTCGCCGTTCTCGTTGGGATAGGAGCCGTACCCGACCGTCATGACGTCCGGGTCAAGCTCCGCCGTGTTGATGCCTTTCTCCACCGCGTCCAGCATCGAGCCGCCCGCCAGCAGGATCTCTCCCGCTTTTTCATTGGCCGGCTTGCCCCATCGCCACGTGGAAACAATGATCGGGTCAAGGCCGGCGGCGGCTTTCTCCGCCTGCCATGAACCATTCCGGTTCAGGGCCTGCCTCGTTCCGCCCTGGGCGGGATCGAGGCCGGCTGCGATCCAATCGGGACGAGCCAGCATTGCCGCCGTGCCCAGCGCCGTGGTTCGAAAGAAGTCTCGCCGCGTAAATTTCTCGCTCATGATGATTGCCTCGATTCAGGTTGGCGCCCCGACCGCTCGGGACGATGCCGCTTGGGGCAACGAGAAAATTCGTCCCCACTCGTCCGGACGCCGCCTCGGATTGGAAGTTGTCTCGAGCTCTCAATGCTTTGGTTTGCCCCAGCCACCGCCGCCCGGGGTCTCAATCCGAATGACTGCCCCGCGGGGAAGATGGGCAGTGCATTTTCCTGGAAGCTTAGTGACGCGGCGGCCGAATCTCCAGGAATTTCTTCCGCGCTTGCCGGGCGCGCCGCCGGCCAGGCCGTAGGGAGAAATTTTTCGCCGGTCGCAAAGGAGACCTAACTGCGCGTCGGCGAGCAACTCGATTTCCCTTACCACCCCGTCGCCGCCGCGAAATTTCCCCTCGCCTCCCGATCCGCGCCGCAGGCCGTAGCGGAGAACGCGCACCGGATAGAAGAATTCCAAAGCTTCCACCGGCGAATTGAGCGAATTCGTCATGTGGGTGTGAATCCCGCTGATTCCCGGCTTGCCCGGGCGCCCGCCCATCCCGCCCGCCACCGTCTCATAGTAAGCAAAGGGAGCTTTTCGCTGCCCGTCCCAGCCGCCCAGCGTCAGGTTGTTCATGGTGCCCTGGCTGGCCGCCGGGATGCGACGGGGGATGGCCCTGGCCAGCGCCCGGAAGAGTACGTCCACGGTGCGCTGCGAAGTTTCCACGTTGCCGCCCGCCACCGCCGCCGGCGGGCCAGCGTTCACCAGCGTGCCCGGCGGCGCGACCACCCGCATGGGTCGCATCAGGCCGGAAGTGGCCGGCACCTCTTCCGCGATCAGGCACCGAAAGACGTAAAACACCGCCGAGTAGGTAATGGCCAGCACCGCGTTCACCGCCCCGGCGCATTGGGGCGATGTCCCGGAAAAGTCCACTTCCGCTTGGTCCCCGCGAATGCGAACCGCGACCGCGATGCGCAGCGGCGAGTCGGAGATGCCGTCGTCGTCCAGGAAATCTTCGGCAAAGTAATTTCCGTCGGGGATTTGGCGCAGCACCGAGCGCATCATGCGCTCGGAATAGTCGAGCATATGATGGCAGTAGCGGGCGACCTCGTCCTGGCCGTAACGCCCGACCATCTCGCCCAGCCGCCGCTCGCCCACGCGGCAGGCAGCCACCTGGGCCGTCAAATCGCCCTCGCGCTCAGCGGGCGTGCGCACGTTCGCCAAAATCAATCGCAAGACGTCGGTTTGAAGCTGCCCGCGGCGGGCGATTTTGATCGGCGGAATGCGCACGCCCTCCTGAAAAATTTCCCGCGCCGGGCCCATCGAACCGGGTTGGGCGCCGCCCACGTCGGAATGGTGCGCCCGGTTCGCCACGTAGAACGCTGGCTTGGCCAAGTCCTCCTTGCCGCCTCGACCTCCTCTACTTCCTCTGCCTCCTTTGCCTCCTTTGCTTCCTGCTGCTAGAAACACCGGCATCACCAGCGTGATATCCGGCAGGTGCGTGCCTCCGGCAAAGGGATCGTTCACCATGGCGATGTCGCCAGGCTCGAGCGCGAGCCCCGATCCCATCGGGGCGAGCACCGCCAGAGCCGCTTGGACGGACATGGGCATGGAGCCGAGGTGCACCGGCATGTGATCGCCCATGGCCAGGGCCTCGCCGGCAGCGTTAAAGAGCGCGCAGGAATAATCCCGCCTCTCTTTGATGTTGGGTGAGAAGCCGGTGCGGCGCAGCGTGGCACCCATCTCTTCCGCAATCGAGTGGAAGAGATTCTTGTAGATTTCCAGGCGAACCGGATCGAAATTCACTGCTCACCTCGCTGCCGAAGCTTCGGGACCGCCCGGATTCCGGCCAGCCCCGCTTCAATCGGGGCCAGGCAGCGGCTCAAGGATCAAATTCTCATAGGCGTCAACTTGCAAGCGCCACCCCGGCGGCAGCACGGTGGTGGCGCTGTATTCGACGATGATCGCCGGCCCGGAAAAGAAATTTCCCGGCCGCAGCCGCGCGCGATCGTAAAAGGGTGTGCGGGCTTCCCGGCCACCGGAGAAAATCGCCGTTCGCACGCCCACGATCGCCCGGTTCGCGGGCTTACCGGGACTACCCAGCCTGCCTTTTGGCAATTCCGGTTTTTCGGAAAATCCAATCGCCCGAAGACGCACGTTGACGATTTCCACCGGCCGCGCCGGGTCGGCGTAGCCATAGCGCTGTTCGTGCAAACGATGGAACGCGTCCACAAAATCATCCCGCCGGAACGGGACGGGAACCGTGAGTTCAAAGGCTTGCCCGACGTAACGCAAATCAAGCGCGCGCTCGAGCCGAATCCGGCTTCGCCGCGAAAAACCCTCCGCGCGCATCGCCCGCAAGGCTTCCGCTTCAAGCGAAGCAAAAGCAGCGGCGATTCGCTCTTGCACCGGATTCGGGTGCGCCCGATTCGGACGCCTCGCGGCGACCGGCGGTACGGGCCCCGATACCATCGGGGCGGCCAACATCACCGTGCGGGAGAAATCCTTGACGGGGTCGGCCCGGAGGATGCCCAGCGCGGAGAGCCCGCCGGGAAACTTGGGAATCAGGACGCGCGGGATGCGCAGGGCGCCCGCCAGCTCGCAGGCGTGGAGCCCGCCCGCGCCGCCAAACGCCACCAGCGTGAACCGGCGCGGGTCGTGGCCTCGCTCGACCGATATGATCCGTATGGCCTTCTCCATCGTGGCATTGGCGACAGCGATGATGCCCTGGGCAAATTGTTCCGACCGGCGGCGGCCGCGGCCCCGATGGGATCGGGGCTCTCGCCACCGCGCAAACACCCGACGGGTGCGGTCGAGATCCAGGCGAAATTCGCCGCCCAGAAAATGTTCCGGGTCGAGCCGGCCGAGCAAGAGATGGGCGTCGGTAACCGTGGGCTCTTCGCCATGGCCGTAGCAGATGGGCCCGGGGTCCGCTCCTGCGCTCTCCGGACCTACTCGCAGGGCACCACCCGCGTCAAAACGCGCCAGCGAGCCCCCTCCGGCGCCCACGCTGTGCACGTCCACCATCGGCACCGCCACCGGCAGATCGCCGACCGAGCCTTCCTTAGTCGTCTGGATCGCACCATCTACCAGAGAAACGTCGGTGGAAGTACCACCCATATCAAAGCTGATGATGCGATCGAATCCGGCACAGCTGGCAACGTACTGCGCGCCGACGACCCCGCCCGCCGGCCCGGAAAGAATGGTTCGCACCGGCTCGCGGGCGGCAACTCGGGCGCTGATGATGCCGCCGCTCGATTGCATGACGCGCAAACGCGTGCGGCTGGCGGGGAAAGCTCGCCGTGAACGGCCCTGCCCGGCGGGGCGGCGCAGGCCCCGATAGTCCCGAAGCTTCGGGAGGCGCAGGCCTTCCTCGAGCAGCGTCAGGTAGCGGCCCATGCGCGGCAGCAGGTAAGCATTGACGACCACCGTGGACGTCCGCTCGTACTCGCGGAATTCCGGAAGGATTTCGTGCGAGGCGCAAACCATCAGGCGGAGCTTGCTCGCCTTGTTAATGGCGAGCTTGCGCAGGCGCGCCGCCAGACGCCGTTCATGGGCGGGACGGAGAAACGAAAAGAGCAGGCAGACGGCCACCGCTTCTGCCCCCGACCGCGCCACCTTCTGTACCACACGGCGTAACTCCGCCGAAGAAAGCGCCACCAGCACCCGGCCATCTGCCGCCACGCGCTCCCGCACGCCAAACCGCAGCCGCGCCGGTACGAGGGTTGGAGGCCGCTCGACAAACAGATTGTAGAGTTGTGGGCGGGCTTGCCGGCCGATCTCGATGACATCTTCAAAGCCGGCGGTGGTGACGAGCGCGACCCGCCCGCCTCGCCGCGACGAGCCCCGATAGAATCGGGGCGAGCGCTCGAGCAGAGCATTCGTGCCGACCGTCGTGCCGTGATGCAGCTCCAGCGTGGCCGGTCGAGCCCCTCCCAGGATTTCTTCGACTCCGCGAAGAACCGCCTCGGCAGGATTGCGAGGAGTCGAAAAGACTTTTCGAATCTCAAGCCGGCCCTTCCGCACCCAGACGCAGTCGGTGAACGTCCCGCCGGTATCAATCGCAATCCGCATCGCGGGTCAGCAAAACAAAAATGAACTACAGACGACACAGAGCAACACAGAGAATAACACGCCGATTAGGGAGCTGGTTCTCAAGCAGGAGTTATACATTCTTCGGGGCGCCCTGCTTCCTTTACTTCCTTTACCTCCTTTACTTCCTTTGCTTCCTTGCTTCTCTGCCTCTCTGCTTCTAGCTCGCCGCAACTAGCCCAGCGGCAGGCTGGCGTCGGCGTTCAGTTCGAGGTCAGCGAAATTGCGGGACAAGAATTTTGGGTAGGCACCGGCGGCGATCATGGCGGCGTTGTCGGTGGAAAGATGCCGGCTGGGGAAATAAACGCGCAGCCCGCGGATCCGGCACTCCTGCTCGAAAGTGGCTCGCAGCAACCGGTTGGCCGCCACGCCGCCGGAAACCAGCACGGTGCGCGTGTCATACTCCTCGGCAGCATCGAGCGTGCGCGTCACCAGGTCGTCCACGACGCTTTTCTGGAAACTGGCCACGAGGTCAAGCGTGGCCTGGCTCGAAAGCGCGCGCAACCTTTCGGCATCGGGCTTGCCAGCGCCCATCCGCCGACGCTCCTCGGCCTCCGCTTCCATCCCGTGAGTGCGAACGTAGCGCAGGACAGCGGTCTTGATCCCGCTGAAAGAGAAATCATACCGGCTGCGCCCGCCCCGATGAAATCGAGGCCCCGTGTCGTCGGCCGGGGGGCCGCGCTTGATCACCGCGCGAGTGAAGGCGACTTTGTTCGGGTCGCCGAATTCGGAAAGGCGATCGATGATGGGCCCGCCGGGATAGCCCAGGGCGAGGATTTTCGCCACCTTGTCGTAAGCTTCCCCGGCTGCGTCATCCTGCGTCTGGGCGATCTTTTGGTAGGAAAAACAGGCCGCGTCATCGTGACCGGCAAGGGGCTGGCTTTCAACAAAATAGAGGACCGTATGGCCGCCGGAAACGACCAGCGTCATGGCGGGAAACGGAATCATGGCGCCGGGGTGTTTCTGTTTTTCTTCCAAAACGACGGCATGGACATGCCCTTCCAGATGATGGACAGCGATGAGCGGCTTTGAAAGCGCCCACGCCAGCGACTTGCCATACGTCAGTCCCACCAGAAGCGAGCCAACGAGCCCGGGCCCTTGCGTCACGGCAATGGCGTCCACCTCCCGGTAGGCGAGATGGGCCTGTTCCAGGGCTTCCCGCACCACCGGAACAATCTGTCGCAGGTGTTCGCGCGAGGCCAGCTCCGGCACCACCCCGCCGTACTTGCGGTGGATGTCAAACTGCGAGGCAACTACACTCGAGAGAATGCGTTCGCCGCTCTCCACCACTGCGGCCGCGGTTTCGTCACACGACGATTCAATGCCCAGAATGCGCGTAGCTATCTGGCTCATGTCGGCACCGGCACTTCCCACTCCTTCCAGGGACAGAACTTCATCATAGCACGGGCCTCGTAATCCAACCTGCCGTTACCCGGCGGAAATCAGCCTGGCCGGGGGTGTACATTTTCTGAAGGAACGGGGTATGCTCAAGCGCTCTCGCCCGTATTCGGGCTCGCCCGCCAGGGCGGGGATGAACGCTATTCTTGAAGGCACGATGCCGACGCTCAAACCAGTGAAAAAGGCAGTCCTGCCGGCGGCCGGCCTGGGGACGCGATTCCTGCCCGCCACCAAAGCCATTCCCAAAGAGATGCTGCCGGTGGCGGATAAGCCGCTCATCCAATACGCTGCCGAAGAAGCGGTGGCATCGGGAATTGATACGCTGGTCATTGTAACGGGCCGCGGCAAAGCGGTGATTGAGGACCACTTTGATTTCAACCCGGAACTCGAAGGGGCGCTGGCCGGAAAAGGCAAGAAGGACCTTGAGAAGATGGTCCGCGAGATTGCCAACATGGTGCGCGTCTGCTACACGCGGCAGAAGCAGCCGCTCGGCCTCGGCCACGCCGTGCTCATGGCGCGCGAGATGATCGGCGAGGAGCCGTTCGCGGTCATGCTGCCGGATGATATGATTCGATCGGAGGTGCCTTGCCTCGAGCAGCTTCTTCGGGTCTATCGGGCGACGGGCGGGGCGGTGGTCGCCGCCAAGGAAGTTCCCCCCGCCATGGTTTCCGCTTACGGCATCTTCGCCGCCGAGCCGGTGAAGGATCGGCAGTGGAAGGGCCGGCTGTTCCGCGTGCGCGACGTGGTGGAAAAGCCGAAGCCGGCACAAGCGCCCTCGCGACTGGCTGTCATCGGCCGCTACGTCCTGCTTCCCGAAATTTTTGATTTTCTGGAGAAGACCCGTACCGGCGCGGCCGGTGAAATCCAGCTCACCGATGGCATGCGCGAGCTGGCCCATCGCCGGCCGATGTACGCCTATCTGTTCGAGGGGACTCGTTACGATGCTGGCGACAAGCTCGGTTTCCTTCAAGCAACGGTGGAAATGGCGCTCAAGAATCCGCAGCTTGGCCCCAGCTTCCGCGAATATCTCCGCGCCCTTCCCATCCGGCGAAAACGCTAATCTTTTTTCTTGCCCGGCTTGCCCGATTCGGGCTTGCTGGTTTTCGCAGGGTGAGCAGTTTCTTTTGAGGGTTTCTCCCCCGCTTCCGACTTGTCCGATTGGGAGCTGCCCGATTCGGACTTCTCCGCGTCGGCTGATTCCTTTTCAGCCGCATGCTGGCCGCCGCGGGCCCCGATTCTATCGGGGCGGGCGTAGTCGGTCACGTACCAGCCGGAGCCTTTGAACCGGATGGCCGACGAAGAAAGCAATCGGCTGACGTGGCCGCCGCACGCGGGACAGGTCTTGATCGGCGGGTCAGCAAATTTCTGCAAGCGTTCAAAGCGCTTCCCACATTCGGCGCATTCGTATTCGTAGAGCGGCACGGTTCCTTCTTCTCGCCTTAAAACAAATCTCTATTCTAGGCAAAGGCGGCAAAAGCCGTCAAGGGCGCCCCGTTGCGTTATGCTACACTCGCTCGGGTCAGAAGCCGCCGTGGCTCAGCCTGAACGCTCGCCGTGAACGGCGGGGCGCAAGGCACCACCTTCTCAAGATGGCCTCTCCCGCAAATGTCAAAACGGGCTGCCTCTACCTGGTAGCCACGCCCATCGGCAACCTCGAAGACATCACCCTGCGGGCGCTTCGCGTCCTCAAGGAAGTGGACCTCATCGCCTGCGAGGACACCCGTGAAACGCAAAAGCTATTGAACCATTTTCACATTCACACACCCACGACCAGTTACCGCGAGCACAACGAAGCTCGAAAGGCCCCCGAGATCGTATCCACTCTCAAGGGAGGAAAGAACGTCGCGCTCGTTTCTGATGCGGGCATGCCGCTCATCTCCGATCCGGGTTACCGGCTGGTTTCCCTCGCCCTGGCGCAAGGAATATCGGTGGTGCCGGTGCCCGGCGCATCGGCGCTCCTTGCCGCACTGGCGGCTTCCGGCTTGCCGACGGAAGCGTTCCGTTTTTGCGGCTATCTTCCTCCCAAAGGGGCAGCACGGCGCAAAACCCTTGCCGGGCTGGCCTTGGCAGGGTGCACCCTGGTCTTTTACGAAGCGCCCCACCGCCTGATGGAGATGCTGCGCGATGTGCAAGCGACGCTCGGAGATCGCCGCATCGTCCTGGCGAGAGAACTCACCAAGCTGCACGAAGAGTTCATCCGCGGCCGAACGAGTGAGGTCCTCGAGCAGCTTCGCGGCAAACCGGTGCGCGGAGAATTCACCCTGCTCGTTGCGCCCGGCCCGGCGCGGCGGGCGGCTGTGGCAGAGCCGGCCCGGGAAGTACCGCTTGGAGAGCGCGTCGCCGAGATTGCGCGGGAACAACGAGTAAGCGAAAAGCTTGCCTTGAAGCTCGCCGCTCGCGAACGAGGTATCCCGCGAAGGGAAGCTTATCGCCTGCTTCACCGGAAGGAAGAAGACTAAGGGAACTTACAATAAGCTCTCGTCAATAGCAGGGGCGGCGGAAGTGGCGGAAGAGATTTCGCGGCGGCGGGCTCGCCCCGATCCAATCGGGGCGGGCCGGCGGGATAGGCGGGGAGGCCGCGCCAGCGGCGGGGGAGCGGGCGCGAGGGCGCCGGCAGGAAGAGACAAAGCATCGGGATTTTCGAGGAAAGCAGTCAATTGGCTGGCGGAGCCGGCAAAAAAGTTGTTCACCAACTTCGTCAGGGCAAAGTGGCGGACCTGCTCGACGGTAAAGTGCGGACGATAAAGAAAGGCCCGGCCGTTGCGCGCGCGTGTGACCACTCCTTTCCGCGCCAGCCGATCCAAAATCGTCTCAATTGTCGTATAAGCAAGGCTGCGGCGAGCGCTCAGTTCGGCCCAGACCTGGCGCACGGAAGCTTCGCCTCGCGCCCAGAGCACTTTCATGCAGTCGAGTTCGAGCTGCGGCAAATCGAGTACCGGCTTGGCTCGCCTGGGCTCGCCGTGGCGAGCCTCGGTCCCGAATTCTCGGGACGAACCGGATGCCTCTACGGCCTTTCGAGAGTCCGCTGAAGGCGAGCGAGCAGGTTGGCTTGCGGCTTTCATCGTTTCTTCTCGTCCAGGAGCGACAGGGCCTGAGCTCCGGCGGCCGAGCCGAGCAATCGCTTCGCGTCGGTCAACTGCCGATCGAGCGCGCGGTTCCAGCTTGTCCAGCCTTCGCCCGGCGGCAGCTCTCCGAGGGCGGAACGCACCGCTTCAAGCTTGGAATCCAAATCGTCCAGGAAATGGAAGGCGATCGCTTCGGCGAATTTTGGCACCTCGGGCGAGCCGAACTCGCGCTGGCCGTGGTGGCTGACGATCAGGTGCTGCACCACGCGACGAAGCGCGGCGGGAAAACCCTCGATGGCATCTATCTTTCGATTGACGAGCTCCAGTTCAAGAACGATGTGGCCGAGCAGGCGGCCTTCGGTCGAGTACTCGATGGCCGGCTCGACCTTCAGTTCATCAATCTTGCCGAGGTCGTGGAGCAGCGAGGCGGTGAGCAACAAATCCAGGTCCAGCTCGGGGTAGTGTTCGGCCACGCGCTGGCTGAGCCGGCAGAGGCTGACGATGTGCTCGATAAGTCCGCCGACGTAGGCATGGTGCATCAGCTTGGCCGCCGGAGCGCGCTTCAACTTTTCCGCGATTTCCCTCTCCTCCAGGACCGATGCGAGCAGCCGCCGCAGGTGGGGATTGCGAACCTCGCTGAGGATCGCGACCAGTTCGGCGAACAGCGCCTCCGGATCCTTCTCGCTCTGGCGAACAAAATCGCCCGCTTCGACCTCGCTGCTCGCCACCCGCCGAAGATTCTGCACCTTCAGTTGCAGCCTGCCCTGGTAGCCTTCGGCCTGGCCGCTGACTTCGATAAAATCGCCTGCCTGGAACAGCGGGTCAAATTGATCGGCATTGTCCCAAACGCGGGCGTTAATCTTGCCGGTGCGATCGGCCAGGACCAGCGCCAGGTAGGGCGACTGTTTCTGCGTCAGCCGCCGATCCTTGGCGACAACCAGGAAGCAGGAGTTGGCCGGCTTGCCGGCCGCGAGATCGGTGACAAAAAGTCGCTTCATGGATGGGTGGTTCGCCTAAGGCGGACTTGTGTCCTTCCTCTTCTCGCTCTCTTTGCTGCCGGACTTTTTCTTTCCCTTGCCCGATTCCTTTTCGGAGGAGGCTTGCGGAATCGGCTTGCTGGCCGCCGACGATGTGGCCAGTTCGGTAGCCGTGGCGGCGCTATCCACAAAGCCCGGGCGAATTTCGATAAAGGCGTCGTCGCGCAAACTCGCCAAGTAGGCGCGTAAGGCCGGCTGAATGCGCCGCATGTAAATCGCTTCTGAAATTTCGCTTTCGATCTTTTCCAGCGCCGGGATGCCAGCGTCGAAGTGCTCTTCCAGTTTCAGGATGAGCACTCCCTGCTTGGTCCGGATCACCTCGCTGATCTGGTTCCGCTTCATCTTCCAGACGATATCTTCGAGTTCCTTGGCAAGCTGGCCGCGTTGGAAATAGCCGAGGCCGCCGCCGTTCGAGGCGGTCGCACCCTGGGAGAAGCGCCGGGCAAGCACGGCAAAATCCTCACCGCTCCGCAGCCGCTCGAGCAGTTCAGCGGCCTGTTTCTCGATGGCCTCTACCTCCTCCGGCTTCTTGTCTGCGGTGGTAAGAAAGATCTCGCTCAGGCGAACCTGTTCCGGGCGTTGCAGTCTTGACTTGTTTTCCTCGTAATAAGCCGCCATTTCCTCGCGGCTGACGGTGATCTTCGAACCCACCTCCCGGCTGATGACCTGCTGCGTCAAGATCTGAGACCGGATCCCCTGCTTGAAATCTTCAAAGGCAACGCCCTGGCTCGCAGCCGCCTTCTCCAGCTCTTCCAAAGAGTTGAGCTTCATCTCCTGGCGGATGCGGTCGAGCCGCCGGATGAGCTCGCTCTCGCCAGTGAAGTTCAGTTCCCTGGCTTTTTGCAGCAGCAATTGCTGGTCAATGAGGTCGCGGAGGATGTCCTTCTCGCGTTTGGCGTACTCGGTCTCCAGTTGAGCGCCGGCAAATTGCTGGGCCAGTTCCTGGCGGAGCTGCCGGCGGCTGCGTTCGATCTCACCCAGCGTGATGATGTCCTCGTTCACGCGGGCGGCGATTTGCTCGATCACCTTGCCGGCTCGCGCCGTGGCTCCACCCGACAAAAGTAGTAGAAGCGCGAGGAGTGCCGTTGTGGCTCGTTTCATATAAGGTGCCCGGGCAAGATTTTATTCCTGTGGCTGGAGTTGCCGCAACACGTTTTCGATGCCGGCCAGCGGCGCGCCAGCGCCGTGCGGCCATTCGAGCCGCAGCACCCCGCTGGGGTCGAGGCGAGCGCCTGTGATCTTCTTGACGACCTCGACCAGCCGATGGGGAGCGACGGGCGTCGAAGCGTGAAACTTGATGCTGAGGCGCTCGGCCTGCCGCTCCACCGACTCAATGCCCAGGCGTTCGCACCCGGCTCGGAGCACGGCGTAGTCCAGCAGGTTGCGCACCGAAGGCGGCAGCGCACCCAGGCTATCCACTAACTCTCGTTCCATGGCTGCCCGGTCGGCCTCGTCCCTTATGGCAGCAATTTTTTTGTAAAGGCGCAGCCGGTGGCTTTCCTCGGGGACGTATTCCGGCGGGATCCGGATGTCCAGGCCAAGCTGGAGGCTGGTGTGGAATGCGGGCGCCACGGGCAGGCCTTTGAGTTCCTGCACGGTCTGCTCCAGCATCCGGCAATACATCTCAAACCCGAGCGCCTGAATGTGGCCGTGCTGTTCCCGGCCGAGGAGATTGCCTCCACCGCGCAATTCCAAGTCGAGCGCCGCCAGGCGGAAGCCGGCTCCCAATTCGCTGAATTCTCGAAGGGCGGCCAGCCGCTTGCGAGCCAGCCCGCTGAGCGCGCTCTCCGGCGGCACCAGCAGGTAGGCGTAGGCGCGGCGATTCGAGCGCCCCACCCGGCCGCGCAACTGGTAGAGTTCGGCCAGCCCCAGCCGGTCGGCCCGATTGATCACAATCGTGTTCACCAGCGGGATGTCCAGACCATTCTCGATGATGGTCGTCGCCACCAGCACATCAAACTCATGCTCGATGAAACGCAGCATGGTCCGTTCGAGCTCCCGCTCGCTCATCTGGCCGTGGGCCACGCCGAGGCGCGCCTGCGGAACCAGTTTGCCGACCAGATTCGCCATCGCCTGGATCGATTGCACGCGGTTGTGGACGAAATAGACCTGGCCGCCGCGCTGGAGTTCCTGCTCGATGGCCGACTGGAGGAGCGACTCGCGAAAGGGAGCGACCACCGTCTGGATGGCCAGGCGATCTTTGGGTGGCGTCTCGATCACGGAAAGGTCGCGCAACCCGGCCAGCGACATGTGCAGCGTGCGCGGTATGGGCGTTGCCGAGAGCGTGAGCACGTCCACGTCTCGCTTGAGCTGTTTCAGCCGCTCCTTGGCGGCCACGCCAAAACGCTGCTCTTCATCCACGATGAGAAGGCCCAGGCTGGAGAAGCGCACATCGCGGGAGAGCAGCCGGTGCGTCCCGATGACAATGTCCACCTTGCCGGCTTCCAGCGCCTCCAGGACGCGCTTCTGCTCGGCCGGCTTGCGGAAGCGGCTCAACATTTCGATTTGCACGGGGAACGCCGCCAGGCGCTCGCGAAAGGTTTGATAATGCTGGAAGGCCAGGATGGTCGTGGGGGCGAGCAGAGCAACCTGGCGATTGTCCTGGAGCGCCTTGAAGGCCGCCCGCATCGCCACCTCGGTCTTGCCGTAGCCGACATCGCCCACCACCAGCCGATCCATCGGCTGGGGTCGCTCCATGTCTTGCTTCACGTCCAAAATGGCGGCCAGTTGGTCGGGAGTCTCTTCGAAGTCAAAGGCAGCTTCCAACTCGCGCTGCCAGGTGGTATCGGGGCTGAAGGCGTGCCCTTCAGCCACTTTTCGCTCGGCGTATAGCTTGAGCAAGGCTTCCGTCATCGCCAGCATCGAGCGGCGGATGCGCGCCTTGGTGCGTCCCCAGGTGACCCCGCCCAGGCGGTCGAGCGGCGGACGCGTCCCCTCGAGGTTGCTGTATTTCTGGATCAGGTCAAGCCGGGCCAGCGGAACATAGAGGCGGGCATCGTCCTGGTAAAGCAGCAGCATGAACTCTTCCACCCCGCGTTCGTGTTCAATCTGTCGCAGAGCCTGGAATTGACCGATGCCATGGTCAGCGTGGACGACGTAGTCGCCTGTTTTCAGATCGCGGAAGTCGGAAAGAAATGCGGTCGTCTTGGACTTCGGCCGCACTGGCTTGCGGGCTGGCTCGATCACCTCGAACAGGTCCCGGCTGCCGTAGAACGTCATGCCACTGGCCGGAAACGCCACCCCCTCGCCGACCGGAGACGGGAAGAGAAGCGCGGCGGGCAAGCTCTCCACCGACTCCTCGGCCAGCCGCTCGCTGGTCGCATCCTCCCCGCGGCTCCCTATGCGGTAAGCAAGCTGGTACTCGCGCATCACGTCGGCCAGGCGTTCCATTTCCCCCAGGCTGCCAGCCGCCACCGCCACCCGCTCGCCTTTTTGCAGCCGGCCTCGGACTTCCTCGACAAACAACTTCACGGCGCCGCGGAATTTCGCCGTGGGTTGCGTCAGCCAGACAAGCGCTTTTCCCGGCTCGCCCCGATCGAATCGCGGCTCGCGTTCCAGCGGCAATTGCTCCAGCTCGAGCCGCGGGCAATGGGCCAGCTCTCCCTCCCACTCCTCCCGTGTGAGAAAAAGCTGCTCGGGGGCGGGGCCGTCGCCGCCCGCCCGGCAGTAATCCTCGGCCAGCCGGGCAAAGAATTTCTGCTGTACCTCATCGAGCGAGCCGGGTTCATCGAAGACCACCACTGGCCGTTTGGTCTGAGCAAAAAGCGTTGTCGGGCTGGGTTGAACGGCTGCCCGACGAAACTCCCATCCGGGATAAAGCGGCAAACCTTCGCCACCGCCGACTTCGCCGCCTGCCTCCCCCATTCCCTCCGGGCCGGCCGGATAGTCGGTCAGCGGCAGTACCGTCGCCCGCTCCATCGGTCCGACCGAACGTTGCGTGCCCGGGTCAAACTCCCGCAGCGATTCCACCGTATCGCCAAAAAGTTCCAGCCGTAGGGGCCGGCGCGATTCCGGCGAAAACACATCCACGATGCCGCCGCGCACGGAAAATTGACCGACCATCTCAACCGGCTCGTGGCGCTCATAGCCGACGCGGTTAAGATGCTTCACCAGGTTTTCGAGCGGCAGCTCCTGATCTTTTTCGATGGGAAGCGAAAGAGCGGAATAAAATTCCGGCTCGCGCAGGCGCAGGCGCGCCGCCACGACGGGCGTCACCACCAGAGCGAGCTGGCCGGCTGCCAGGCGAGCCAGCGCCACCGCCCGCGCTTCAGCGATTTCCGGGTGAGGCGAAAGCCCCTGGTAGGGCAAAACGTCGTGCGCCGGCAAATAGCCGACTCCGGTTTCGGCTTTGCCCGTCAGGACGGTGTAGAAGAATCGGAGGGCATCGAAATAGTTCTCCGCCGCCCGGTTGGACTCGACCAGGAAGAAGACCGGCCGGCCAAGCGAGCGAGCCACCATCGCCACCGCCAGCGACTTGGCGGTCGGCGTCAAGCCGGCCAGCGGCACTGCCCTTGACCCCCATCGCAGCGAGCTCAGGGCGGCGTCGAGGGCAGGATCGGCCTCCAGCCTTGAAAAGAAATCTTTGACCAGCGGCAGGATCATGGCTGGCCCGGGAGGGACTGAATGCGGTGAATCAAGTCCGTCGTGGATGGGGAAGGTTCAAGCGGGTAGGAATAGACTTCTCCGCCCGATGCTTCGACTTCCTTCCGGCCCACAATCTGGTCGAGCGGCCAGCCGCCTTTTACAAGAACATCGGGCAGCAGAGCCTGGATGATCTCAACCGGCGTGTCTTCCTCAAACACCATCACAAAATCCACCGCCTCAAGCGCGCTCAGTATCTCCGCGCGCTCGTTCTCAGGGACGAGGTACCGGTCATGGCCTTTGATTCTTCGCGCGCTCGCATCACTGTTGATGGCGACGATCAGGAGGTCGCCATGCGCCTTCGCTTTCTCAAGCAAGCGCACATGGCCCGGGGTGAGCAGGTTGAAAACGCCGTTGGTAAAGACTACTCGTTTCCCCTTGCGTTTCCACTGCGCTCTCCGGATCAGCAGCGCGTCCCGGGCGATGACTTTTCCCAAGCGAGCCTCTCAAAGCGCGCCCTTTGCGCCTTGGCAAAACCCCATTCTAACATAGGCCCCTGTGTGCGCTTTGGTGCTATACTGACCGGCTGGTTTATCGCTCCTCTTCTTTTAAGGATGGTCGGGCTTTGAGCCTGACAGGCATATCGGGTTCACCCTGAACGGGTTCACCGTGAAGGGGATGAATCCTGATACTTCTTGCTTTGCGCCTCATGGAGCACATCGCCATCATTGGTGCGGGCCCGGCTGGCGCCTTCTGCGGCGAGCAGCTTGCCCGGGCGGGCGCGTGTGTCACCCTGTTTGACAAACGCGGCGCGTGGGAAAAACCGTGCGGTGGCGGGTTGACTCCCAAGGCGGTGGAAACCTATCCCTTCCTTCTGCAAGTGCCCCATCCCAAAAAAGAAGTCAGTGACGTCGAGTTGATCGCTGACGAGGGGCTGCGTGCCCGCCTCCATCTTGGCAAGCCGATTGTCATCTATGCGCGCGAGGTGCTGAACCGGATGCTGCTGGAGCGGGCGATGGCCGCCGGCTGCCGCATGGTTCAGGAGCATATCTCTCAACTCGATTTCAACGGTCGGGTGCGGCTGCTCGGGCCGGCGGTGGACGAGACAGCCGACTTCGCGGTCATTGCCGCCGGAGCGCGGAACCCGCTGGTGCCCGACGGCGAAAGACTTTCGCCGAACGACCTCGAACTGACCGTCGGCTACTTCCTGCCGCTCGAAGAAAGCTTGGTGCGCATCCAGTTTGTGCGCGATTTTGCCGGCTACCTCTGGTCGTTCCCGCGCGTGGACCATCTCTCCGTCGGCATCTGCGGCAAGATGCTAGCCAACACCGCCGCCAGCCTGCGCGCCAAGCTCGACCGGTTCTTGAAGCAGGAAGGGCTTGATTTCAGGCAGCGGAAACTCTACAGCCACGTCCTGCCTTCTCCCCAGGCCAGCACGCTGCGCCAGCGCCGCCTGGTGGGCTACCGGTGGGCGCTTATCGGCGACGCAGCCGGCTGGGTGGACCCGATTACGGGGGAAGGGCTGTACTATGCGCTGCGCAGCGCCGACCTTTTGGCTCAGTCGCTGATGGTCGGTGACGTAGAAGGTTATCCGCGGCGGCTGCTCGAAGATTTTGGCCGCGATTTGATCGCCGGCGCTGAGATTGCCCACCGCTTTTTCTTTGGCCGCTTCCTTGGCCGCTCGGTTACCACCCGCATGATTCAGTTCACCCGTCGCAGCGCGAGTTTCCGAAAACTGATGGAAGACCTGTTTAGCGGCACGCTGGGCTATCGCGCGCTGAAGCGCCGGCTGTGGTCGAGTCTGCTCCTGAACCTGGCTGAGATGACCGCCAGCTTCCTTGCTTCGGCTGCCCGTTTCGGAGTCCGATGAATCGCAAGCGCTCCCTTGCTTTGTTTCAAAAAGCTCTCGAGTTGCTCCCCGGGGGAGTCAATTCCCCCGTGCGTGCCTTTCGCGCCGTGGGGGGCGACCCGCTGTTTTTCGAACGCGGGGCCGGGGCTTATCTTTACGACGTGGATGGCAACGCCTTTCTCGACTACGTTGGCTCCTGGGGCCCGCTCATCCTGGGCCACGGCCATCCCGAGGTGGTGGCGGCGCTTCAAAAAGCGCTCCACGCCGGGACAAGCTTCGGAGCATGCACGCCGGCCGAGGTTGAGCTTGCCGAACGGATCCGGGAAGCCCTTCCGGGGATGGAAAGGGTGCGGTTGACCAATTCCGGCACGGAAGCAACGATGTCGGCCATCCGCGTGGCTCGCGCCTTTACCCGCCGCGACACCATTATCAAATTCGAAGGCTGCTACCACGGTCACGCCGACTATCTGCTGGTCAAGGCTGGCTCGGGCGTGGCCACGCTGGGCTTGCCGGATAGCCCGGGTGTGCCGGCGGAGTTCACCCGCTTTACGCTCGCTTTGCCCTTTAACGATCTGGCTGCCGTCGAGCGGGCGTTGGAGACGCGGAAAGGAGAGATCGCGGCCGTGATTGTCGAGCCGGTGGCGGGCAACATGGGCTGCGTGCCGCCCCGATCCGATCGAGGCGCGCCGGAAAAAGGTTTCCTCGAAGGCTTGCGCGAGCTGACGCGCAAACACGGCGCGCTGCTCATCATGGATGAGGTCATGACCGGCTTCCGCGTCGCTTATGGCGGGGCACAGGAGCGGTTCGGCGTGCAGGGTGACCTGACCACGCTCGGAAAAATCATTGGCGGTGGACTGCCGGTGGGTGCTTATGGCGGCCGCCAAGAAATCATGTCTCTGGTGGCGCCGGAGGGGCCGGTCTATCAGGCCGGAACCCTTTCGGGAAATCCGCTGACCGTCACGGCGGGCATCGCCACGTTGCGGTTGCTGAGGCAAGCGGGAATCTATCCGGAACTCGAAAGGCGAAGCACGAAGCTTGCCGAAGGGCTCCGCCAAGCAGCGCAAAAAGCGGGAGTCGCCGCCACAGTCAATCAAGTCGGCTCGATGTTCACGCTTTTCTTTACCCCTCAAACGGTAACCAACTGGGATACGGCCAAGACGGCGGACACCGCTCGTTTCGGCGGGTTCTTCCGGGCCATGCTCGAGCGCGGCGTCTATTTGCCCCCGTCCCAATTTGAGGCGGCGTTTGTCTCCCTGGCTCACACTGAGGAAGATATCGAGCGGACGATCGCCGCGGCCGAGGCGAGCCTCGGAAGCTTGGACGAAGAGAATAGAAAAGAGAAAAGAGAAAACAGAAACTAGGAAATGCGGAAGCTCGAAGCTGGAATCAAGCCTCCAGCCTCAAGCATCCTGCCGCGAGACCAGGGCTGACTCTTATTCAGTTTCTATTTTCTATTTTCTATTTTCTAGCCTTAGGGAGGTTGGCAGGGGCCCGTATGAGCGCCGAAGATTCCGCTACCCATCGCATCCCACTCGCCGTCGGCCTCGAAGCCAGTGTGACGGAGGAAGTCCGCTTTGAGCGAACGATTGCGAGTTACGACGGCAAGCTGCCGCCCGTCTGGGCCACGCCGGCGATGATTGGCCTGATGGAGGTGGCTGCCGCCCGGGCCGTCCAGCCGGCGCTCTCACCCGGCCAACTCACCGTGGGAACGGAAATCCACGTCCGGCATTTGAAAGCGGTCATGCTCGGCGCCCAGGTCACGGCGCACGCCAGGCTCACCGCCATCGGCGACCGTTTTCTAACCTTTGATGTCGAAGCGAAGAACGGCGAGGAAGTGGTGGGAAAGGGTCAGGTCATGCGCGCGATTGTGGACTTCAACCGCTTCGTCGCCCGCCTGGCATGAGTGGAAACGCTGCCCGTGGAGACAGCTTCCTCAGGCCGCTCCGGCGCCGCCAAGGCAGGCGAAGCGTTGCTATCGGCCAACCGCCGCGGCCATCTTCCGCACCATCGAAAGCACCAAGCGCTTGTCGCCGTCGCTCAGCCCGGTCGAGTACTTCTTGATTTGGGTCAAGAAGCGCAACTCGTTTTCGTTCAGCTCCGAGAGGGTGTGGCGCTCGGGCCGCTCGGGGCGCAACTCATCTCCGGGGAAGAAATCCGCCAGAGAAATTTCCATGGCCTCAGCGATCTTGGCCAGCGTTTCAAGCGAAGGCACGGTGTGGCTGTTTTCGACGCGCGACAGATAGCAGCGGAGAAGACCGGTCCGCTTTTCGATGTCACCCTGAGAAAGCCCCCGCTCGGCGCGGTAGCTTCGGATGATCTGGCCGATGTTGACTTTCGGTTTCTCTTTCGGCACCGCTGTCCAGGTTAACCAGGATTTGGCGAGAGACGCCAGCGGCATCCTAGCATACGGTAATTACCAGCGGCAATACGAAACAGCCGCCCAGGGCCCAACTCCCGGTGGACGGCCCCCAAGCGCTGCCGAGGGCGCTACCGCAAGTTGACCACCAGCGGGCGATTCAGATCAAAGCTGAGCCGCGTTTCGCTCGGCACACGCACCTGTTCGCCCTTGGTCAGCACCTGGATGGCGGTGCCGGCGCCCGCGCCGGTGGCAGCGCCGATAGCGGCGCCCTTCCCGCCACCCGCGATCGCCCCGATGACGGCGCCGATCGCCGCGCCGCCGCCGATGACTTGAGCGCTGCGCTTGCCTCGCCCCTCACCGGCCACTTCATAGTTGCCGGTGGAAATGGCATACCTCTGCCCGTTGATGGTGATGGCGGTCAGTTCAAGCAGCAACTCGGACTTGCCGGCAATGCGCCCGGCCTCTTTTACTTCGCTCAGACGCCCTTCGACGTCCGCACCCTTGCTTGCGACCACCTGGTCATCCACCACGATCGGCTCCTCAAGACTTGCCAGGAAAGCGTCACCGACCCGATTCCTTTCTGAGTCCACCGTGTCAATCATGCGCACCACGATGGGCGTCCCGGCCGGAACCGTAATCGTCCCCACGCTTCGGGACGCCGCCGCTCGCGTGGGCGATGTTGGCCCGCCCGGAGATGTTGGCGCGGCCGGTGCCGTCGGCGCTTCAAAGGGCTCCGCGGTTTCAGTTGAATCCAAAGTCAGCGCAAGAACCTGGCGCGTCTCAAAGACTTGAACTTCTCCGCCAATGCGGAAACGAATCGTGTTGGCCGTTCCGCCGGCGTACTTGCCGTGCCATACCCGGCCGTTGCGCAGCTCAAGCGTATCGGCCGCTGCCAACCCCGGCATGGCCGAAAGGCCGAGCAACAACATGGTGGCTAGAACCAGAACTTTCTTACCGAGTCCCCAATGCATAAAACCTCCCTGGCTAGGCTTTTCCCGTTTCGATTGTAATCCCTTAGATGGGCAGCAAGTGGCAAAAGTTGGCAGCCGTGACCTCTGGGAGTCAACTCCCGACCTGCCCGAATGCGGGCCTGCCTGGATCGGCCCCTGCGAAGCCTCGGAGCCAGCCGGCGGAGCAACCAGAAGGCGTAGGCTCCCGCCCTCAATCGTCTTCGTGATAATCTAGCGCCGGTGGCGCGGCGAGAAAAGAAAAACCGAGAACTGCTGATTGTCTTTGACCTGGACGGCGTGCTGGTGGACGTCCGTCGTTCTTACCGGCGAACCATTGCCGAGGTGACCCGCGCCTTTACCGGCGAGACCCCCTCGCAACGAGAAATCCAGGCCCTTAAGGACGAAGGCGGGTACAACGACGATTGGAAACTAACCCATACGCTGGTGCGCCGCCGCGGACGGAATGTCACCCGAGGCGACATCAAGCGGCTCTTCCAGCGCATCTACCTCGGAAAAAATTTCAGCGGGCGCATTGCTGATGAACGTTTGATGATCCGGCCCGGCCTCGTTCGCGCGCTCGCCGGGAAGGCACCGCTCGCCGTGTTCACCGGCCGGCAACGTCGCGAGGCCCGCCACACCCTCAAGAAGTTTGGCCTCTGGCCCTACGTTTCCCAGATGGTCTGCACCGGCGAATGCGTCCCCAAACCCCATCCTGACGGACTCCAAAAAATCATTCGCCGGTTTCCCACAAGGCGAGTGATCTACCTCGGCGACAACATTGACGACGCTATCTCGAGCCGCCGCGCTCGAGCCGAATTCTTTGCCGTCATCGCCTATGGCGGTTCGAAGCGCGCTCGCGCCAAAATGTTTCGCCGCGCCGGCGCTCGAGCTGTCCTCCGCTCCCCCAACGGAATCAGCCGCTATATATGAAGTCCGATTGGCAGACACCAGACAGGCGGTCTGGAACCTTTTTCATAACGTCCGGAGCGTTTTAGAGCTGTCATTCTGAGGTCGTCGCGGCGACCGAAGAATCCCATCGCAGAAATGCTTCACTACGTTCAGCATGGCATCACTGCGACAGGCCAGAACTAGCTTGTGAACTGGCTTCTACGAAAATAGCCTCACCGGGGCATCTTCAGCCGATGGGCCGGCATGAGGCGAGTAGCGCGCGTTGCTCAGCCGGTGCAAAAGGAAAACCACCGGAAGCAAAATCAGCACCGCCAGAAGAAGCTGGCCGGGCGTTTTCAGGAAAAAGTGGGCCAGCCCG
>DATBWB010000116.1 GCA_036514995.1 Candidatus Acidiferrales bacterium | reverse complement strand
CAGGGCATAGCGGTCGGCCACGTAGGCATAGGCGTGAAAGCTCAGAGCGGTCACGTCGTAGGTCTCCGCTCGGGCCTTCTCATTGAGACTCTGGATGTTTTCGAGCTTGTGATGAAAGCGGATGCCCGGGCTGCCCACCTTCTTCGTCGCGAGCGCGTAAAACATAAACGCATCGTCAGAATCAGGTGAGTGGGCAAGGGTGATATCTACAGGCTTGATCGTCATGCTCGAAACGGCAAAGCTTAACACAGCGTCCGAGCATTCTCAATTGCACTAGCGATGAGCTCCTGCCGCAATTGTAAGCCCTCAGGTATGGTATAGTGCTTGGCCAAAACCCGTTCGAGAGCCACATGCGAGGGCAGCAAAATGAGACTTCGCATCTCAGGTTCCTGTCTTAGGGGCTTTGTAGTTCTTTGGATAACCGCCTTCGTATGTTTGCCCTCACGGGCACTTTCCCCACGAGAAATGTCAGTGGGCAAGGGAGCAGCGGATGAGTCCGTTGATGTCGTGGTAAAAGGGGCCTTATCCCGATCTGTAGTCCGGGTTGGGGATCCCGTGCGCTTTTGGCTCACAGTGCACAACCGCAGCCCCAAGCCCATTTTTGAGCTTCGCTTGCTCCAGTTGAATTGCCCCGGATACGACATCGGCACGCTTTGTTGGTGTGGTGGCCTAGCAGAGGGTTGCTGGTCTCTTTCCAAGGACAAGGAATTCCAGAGCGCCACTGCTTCTTCGCCAGTGCTTGATCGGAAGCCTTGCGATTTGATTGCTGCCGAACTCAAGCGCGGCCAGACTATCACCGTTTGGGGAGACTTACGCGCGAGCGAATCACGCGAAAGCTACGCTATGAGTGCCGTCGTGGGTTGGACTCGTCCAGATAAGACTCGGTCGCAACTGGCAGTCCCTTTGGGGCAAAGCCTTGTCCAAACTAAGTGCGACCAATGGCTTTCTAGCGCCAGAGAATGGTTGAAAGATTTCGCTTGGCCCTTGATCCTTGGTGTGCTTGCCGTCGCGTTTCCATTTTGGGCCCGCAGACGGGAACAACGAGAAGAAACACGTGCGAAGGAAGTGGAACGGGTCAGGCAGGAGCAAGACCGGGACCGCGCACAGCTTGTGCAGACATGGAACAAAATGCTTCCCCAAAGCCACAAGCTTGCGACACAACACTACATGCCCATCGAGGGTCCTGTTCGTGCGGCGCTGGAATTCATGGTGCGTCACCGGGACAAAAAAGAAGAAGATAGAGATCACAAGACGGCGCGTAGGGCTTTTTATAATCTGCTGCTCTTTGAGCGCCGTGTCCGACACATGGCCGACTCAGTGGGTGGATTCTACTTCAAGGATCGAATGGGCGAGGAACTTGCGGTTAATTGCTACGATAGGTACGACGAGCTGTACGCTGAGAGCAGCGAGAATGTTCGTCGCGACCTCAGTGAGATCTTGGACTGGATCGAGCGACAAGAGACATTCAATTCCTTCCTAAGGAAGCTTGACGGCCATGCTAGCGTGGACAGAAACATAACTGAAGTTTTTCAACGAGCGTGGGAGTATTTCCTAGGGTGGTTGGGTACAGATGCTTGTGGTCGGGCCATTAGTTGCTTGAAGGGTTTTCGAGCAGTCGTCGAATACGAGATGAATCGCCCATACGAGTACTGGTATGGGCGTCCGGAAAAACTGCTACTGGACCAGGATACCGAGTCCCTCCTTCGATCCATTGCCAACGATATCGGAAAAGAAAGCGATCGGCGCGACTTTCCGGCGGAAGTAGAAAAATACCTGTCTCTGAGCAAAGGGTGAACTGCTAATGAAGTTTGGGCTTGATAGGGGTAGCCATCTTCTTTATCCGTCCGATGCTATCTCTAACAATTTCCTGTTCCTTTGTCAAGTGCTATCCTCCCTTGGTGTCAAACCTCGTTAGAAATGTCCCCTTGTTTACCTCATTAGAAGTGTCCCCTGTTTGCCTTTGTTCGGGGGTTTCGATGCGCTATCCGCCGCAGCGAAGCCCTGCGAAGCCGTAGGCGGAGCGGTTAGGGCGGAGCGGAGGCGGATAGCGCATCGCGCGATGCTGCTGCCTCTCGGTTCGACGCCCGTAGATGCATCCGCTTTTCGTAGCCGCGTCGCCAGGGATGCTCGGCAGCGGGCTTCCAGCGGCGGCCAGTGCGTGGCCGCCTGGCAGGGGCTTGGCCGCGGGTCTGTGTTGCGCTGCTGGCCCCGCCTGCGGCGGACGCGATCTCCTTCCACTCCAGCTTCTGCCCGCGATAGTCCACCTCCAGGCTGCCCTCCTCGGCTTCCCACACCGTCACTGTGGCCCGCGCCGGCGCGTAGCGCTGGCTCTGCCGCTGCAGCTGCAAACTCCGGCCGTTATAGCGGATCACCCAGTCGTTGCTGATCACCCGTTCGCTCTGCAGACGAAAGATCCTGTCCAGTTGCGCCGCCGTGGGCGCCGGCCGATGAAAATCCTCTTTCCCGACCGGGGGCCGTGCAAACCGACGGTTGTGTTCGGCCAGATACTCTTGCTCCAGATAGCGGTTGGCGCCCGCGTGTGTGCACACGTTCCTGCGCCGCAGCTTCTTGATCAACCGATCCTGGTGCGTCCCATGGCTGCGCTCCACGCGCCCCTTGGCCTGCGGTGAACTGGCCGCCACAATCCGAATCCCCAAGCGCGCGCACATGCGCCCAAACTGCGTCTGCGGCACCTCGCCCGTGACCAACTCCTGCGCCGTCGGCTGGCGTACGTAGACGTTCTTCCAGTCCGTGTACAACGCCCGCGGCACCCCGTAGCGCTCCACCCACCACCGCAACGCGCCCGCCGCCGCCCAGATCGTCTCCTGTTCCTCCAGCCAGCACTGCGTCGTGGCCGTGGCGTCGTCCACCAGGTTCATCAAACAGCCTTCGGGCCCGCGCTCCTCCAGCCAGGCCTCGAAACTGCCATCCATCTGCACCAATTCTCCGAAGTGCTCGCGGCGCTGCCGCCGCTTCCGATACGGGGCCCTCTTCCGCTCTCGGCTCCACAAGCCCTCCGCCAGCATCCAGCGCCGCAGCGTCTCCGCGTGCACCTCGATGCGGTTTTCCTCGGCCAAATGCTCGGCGGCCAACGTCGGACCGAAACGCTTCCCCACATCTCCGGAATACTTCTCGCGCACCAACCGCAACACCTGGCGGCGCCACCGCTCTGGATAGGAGCGGTTCGACGGCCGGCCCGCACTGCGATGCACCAGCCCCTCCGCCCCTTCCTCTCGGTAGCGCCGCCAAATCCGCTTTCCCTGCCGGTAACTGAGCTCCAAAAGCTCTGCCGCCTGCACCAACTTCAACTCCCCAGCGGCCACTCGCCCCAACATCGCTACACGCCGCAGTTCTCTTTCGCTCATCGCTGTCCTCTTCAAAGCAACCTCCTATGGAGCCCGCAGTGTAGGGGACATTTCTAACGAGGTTTGACACACTTGAGGGCGATACCCTTGACTCCGGGTTCATCTGGACGGATGATTTAGGAAAGCATGAGCGACCAGG
>DATBWB010000115.1 GCA_036514995.1 Candidatus Acidiferrales bacterium | reverse complement strand
CAGATATTCCGCCAAGGCTTGCTGCCAGGGGCGAAAATCAGGAAAGCCGGCCGTGCGCCAGGCACGGTTGTCGAGGACCGAATAGGCCGGGCGGCGCGCTTTTGCCCCCAAGGCCTCGCTGCTTGTCGGAGCGAGATCAGGGGAAAGTCCGAGCTGGCAAAAAATTTCTCGCGCGAAGTCATACCAGGAACATTCGCCGGTGTTGGTCATATGGTAGAGTCCGCACTGTTGGGTGCGCATGAGCGGCACAAGCTTCTCGGCAAGGTCGCGGGTGCTTGTCGGGTTGACGATTTGGTCGCTGACCACGCGGATCGGTTTTCCCTCGCCGGCAAGCCGAAGCATGCTCTCGACAAAGTTGCCTCCTCGGCTGCTACTCCCGGCCACTCCATACAGGCCGCAGGTTCGCACCAAAAAGTATTTTTCGCAGTACTGTTGCACCGCCCATTCTCCGGCCAGCTTGGACATGCCATAGATGGAAAGGGGCCTGGGCGGATCGGTCTCAACGTAGGGAAAGCCTTTGGCGCCGTCAAAGACGTAGTTGGTGCTGAAGTGCACCAGCACCGCCCCGATCCGTTGCGCAGCCCGTGCGAGGTTCAACACACCTCCCGCATTGACGGCGAAAGCCCTGTCCGCCTGATCTTCACAAGCATCCACACGGTGGAAGGCGGCTGTGTTGATGATGCAGTCGGGACGCAGCCGGTCCGCAAGAGCCTGAACAGCAGCGCCATGGCAGATTTCGAGTTCCCCGTGAGTCACAGAAACTACTTCATCCTGGACCAGGAACCTGCGGAGATCCTCCGCCAACTGACCTTTTGCCCCGATCAACAGAATCTGCATGGTTACTCCCTCTGCCGTGGAAGCCTCAAGGCAGCTCCCTCCGGATGACTCGCCGGTGGGCGCAGGTAAGCTCGCACCGGAGCCGAGCTCGAGGTAAGCGGCTGCACGCCCGGGCGGGCTGACTGTTCGGCAAGTCGGCGCAGGACATCGCTGAGTTCGCGTTGTTGAGTGGCGCGCAGTTCCTGCCGCCTGGCCCGTACTTCGCCCCACCGCCCGAGCGCCTGCATCAACCCGCTCCAGGTTTCCCACCGGCCGGCGAACAGACTTGTCAGCAACTTCAGCAGCAGGAAGAAGGCGTGGGCGGCGGCCTGGGTGGGCGTGTCGAGATGGAGCCAGTGGGCGAGCAGACGATTGCGCTCATAGATGGCCCTGACGTGCCGGGGCGAGAAGCGCGGGGTGATGGTGGAAGAGAACTGGTGCCAGACGGCGCTTTGCGGCTCGTAGCGCACCTCGAAGCCGCGCTTCCAGGCCCGCAGCGACAGCTCGACGTCTTCCCAGCCGAAGGGCGCAAACGATTCGTCAAAGCCGCCGAGGGCGAGGAACTTCTCGCGGTCGAAAAGCGAAGAGCCGCCACCGGCGAACATGGTAAGCAAGGCGGGCTCGAAGCTCCCGGCCGGCGAAGACACGAAATAGCGGCGGTGGATGCCGAGGAAGCCGCGGCGGAATTCGCCCAACTGGCCGGCGCCACGGAGCACTCCGGTCGAGTAGTCATACACCTGGCTGGCCACAGCGAACACCGCCGGGTCAGAAAAGTGGTCGGCCAGCGGCAGCAAGGTGGCCGGCTCAAGGGCCACATCGTTGTTGACCAGATAGACCAGCGGGTGGCGGGCCGACCGGATGCCCCGGTTGGCTGTGGGCGCAAAACCCTGGCGGCGCTGGCTCGATTCGCACCGCACCCGGGGAAAGCGCACGGAGAGCCAGGCCGGAGTCTCATCGGTACTGGCGTCGTCGGCGACGACAATCTCGGTGGCCTGCCGGCAAACCGTTTCGAAGGTGGCCGCAGCGTTGACGACGCTCGGCAGGAACTTCTCGAGCAACGCACGACCATTCCAGCTTGGAATGACGATGCTGACCCCGGGCTGGCCCGTTCTGTTCGCCATCATGCTGGCAGGGCGGGCAGGCGTTCGGCGCAAACTTGCAAAGAAGAACCGCCGCCCAGGCGTGTGCTGATCCATTCCCAAGGATGGAGAAAGGGTTTGAGCAGGAAGTAGCGCAGCCGTCCACCGCGCGCCCCGTGGCGGCGTGTCATGCGGTTGAGCAGGCTGTGCTTGAGCGCGTGGTAGTTTTCCTGGCCGAAGCAGTTCTCGAGCGCGCGCATGCGGAAGCCAGTGACTTCGAGCAACCGCGTCAAGGTTGCCGGCGTGAAGTGATACAAATGGTGGGGAAGCGAGAGCGCGTACCAGTCCTGGCGGAAGCGCCGTGCCTGGTAGCTCGAGAAGTTCGGCAAGCGCAGCAGCACAAGCCCGCCCGGGCGGAGGAGACGAAACGCCTCTTTGAGCGCGGCGCATGGGTTGGGGAGGTGCTCGAGCACGTCCCAGAAGGTAACCACATCGAAGTGCTCGCGCGGGAGTGCGGCGGTGGTGAGTTCGGCAGCGACGATGCGGTCCGGCCCGAGCCGGCGTACCGCTTCCTGGTACGGTACGGGCATCACTTCCAGGCCATAGCGCTCCCAGCGCGCCGGGTCGAGCGCGAGCAGGAATAACCCCAGCCCGCAGCCGACATCGAGCAGACGCCCCTGGCGACGGTAGCGATCGAGGAAGGTGGTGCGAGGACGCTGGTTGCGGCGCACCCAGGCGGGGTTGTCGGCGTCGGTGCGACCCCAGTACTCATGCCCATAGTGCGCCCCCAGTTCGCCGCCTGCCAGCCGCGGCTCGGTCATCACCAGCCGGCAGGAACTACAGCGCAGCAGCCGAAATGTTTGTGGCGTGTCCCGCTGGTTCAGCGTGACCTCGAGCACTGGCTCGCGGTCGAGCCCCCCGCACAACACGCATGGCTGTCCGGTCATACCGTTTGTCGTCCGGATTGTGCTGCAGTTTGATGCTCTCGGACGAGATGATTATAATGAATTGGGGAGGAGTTGAGGCGCATCTTTTCGCTTCCAGTCGCAGCATTTCCTGCATTGAAAGCGGCCGGCCCCATGACGACCGTGAAGGACGCAGGATGTCCGAAGGAATTCGTCCTAGCGATCGGACTGGAGTCTTTTGGCAGCGTGGGTGACAGACCTCCATAGGCTCCAGGCACATACCTGATAGGCATTGTCGGGCTTCGAGCTCGACATACATTCAAGGGTGGTCCGGAGGTGGAATGTATTTGTGTTTCGGTTTGGCTTTTGGTGGTTCGGCAACTCCTGTAGACCGTAGGCCGGAAGGAGTTGCCGAGGGCGGCGGCGCACTCGGGGTCGCCACCGGAACCAGGCTCAGGTAGCCGCCCCGAAAGCGCACCCAGTGGCTGCCGTCCATTCGCCGCTCCACCTCTCAAAGAAAAAGCAAACAACAGTCCACCGAAAATAATAAGATAACTATGGGTCAAAGGATTTTACCGCTGGACTTGCAGATACATATGATCGTCGGGGTTCCGAAAGAGACGGTCCCGGGCGAGCGGCGCGTGGCGCTTGTTCCAGAACTCGTTCCGAAGCTCATGAAGGCGAGCCTGGACGTCGTCGTCCAGTCCGGCGCAGGTGTGGCGGCGGGGTTCGTGGATCCGGCCTACGCGGAGAGGGGCGCACGCCTCGAGCCGGAGGTGTTCGACAAGGCCGATGTCCTCCTCAAGGTCCAGCCTCCCACGATCGAGGAGATCGGGAGGATGAAAGAGGGCTCCGTCCTCATCGGCTTCCTCCAGCCCTACGCCGACGCCGCCGCAATCAAGGCCCTAGCCGCGCGCAAGATCACGGCGTTCTCCATGGAGCTCATGCCGCGCATCACACGGGCCCAGCCGATGGATGCCCTCAGCGCCATGAGCACCATTGCCGGCTACAAGGCCGTCCTGATCGCGGCGAGCCGCCTGCCGAAGTTCTTCCCCTTGCTCATGACCGCCGCGGGCACGGTGACCCCTGCGCGGGTCTTTATCATCGGGGCGGGCGTGGCGGGACTGCAGGCGATCGGCACGGCGAAGCGGCTCGGCGCCGTCGTGGAGGCGTACGACACACGCCCGGCTGTCAAGGAGCAGGTGGAGAGCCTCGGCGCGAGGTTCGCCGAGCTTGGCCTCGAGACGAAGGATGCCGAGGACAAGAGCGGGTACGCTAAGGGCCAGTCGGAGGAGTTCTACAGGAAGCAGCAGCAGATCATGTCCAAGTACGTGACGAACGCCGACGTCGTGATCCCGACCGCGCTCGTCCCCGGTCAGCGGGCCCCTGTCCTTATTACCGAGGAGATGGTTCGGGGCATGCGGCCGGGCTCGGTCATCGTTGACCTTGCGGCCGAGCAGGGCGGAAACTGCGCCATCACCGAGCCCGGCAAAGAGATCGTTAGGCACGGCGTAGTCATCATCGGCCCTGTGAATCTCCCGAGCACAGTCCCGTTCCATGCCAGCGAGATGTACGCTAAGACCGTCACGAATTACCTCGCGCATCTTCTCAAGGAAGGGAGGGTCCATCTCGACCTGGATGACGAGTTGACGCGCGGCCCGCTCGTGACGCACCAGGGAGAGATCCTGTACGAAGCAGTGAAGACGACGCTCTGACCCGAGGTTGGAGGCCCACTCCATGACAACTGAACTCGAGATCGGGCTCTACATCTTCATGCTCGCCGGCTTTCTCGGCTATCACGTGATTTCGCGCGTGCCCCCGCTCCTGCACACGCCGCTGATGTCCGCCACCAACGCGATTGCTGGCATTTCTTTGGTCGGTTCGCTGATTGTCGCGGGAGCCGATTACGGCCCCCTCAGCACGGTTCTGGGATTCATGGCGGTGACGTGTTCCTCTACGAACGTGGTCGGCGGCTTTCTGATCACGGATCGAATGCTAAAAATGTTCAAGAAAACAGAGGATCAAACTGCTAAGCGACGACGGTTTCAATTCGATCCCAAAATGTTGCTGGCTTTGCCCGTGCTCGTTATCGGCTTGCTGGTACTCTTCTATTCGTATGAGGAGCTCAGTAAAGACCCGGTCCATTTCTTTCGTGATCTTCTGCCTACGCAGGCGTTGAAGTATTTCTACATTCTGTCGGCCGCTTTGTTCATCCTGGGACTGAAAGGCCTGAGTTCGCCCAAGTACGCCCGCAAGGGCATGTTCCTGGCCGAATTCGGGATGCTGATGGCCGTTGTCGGCACGCTGTTCCACCACGAGATCGTCACCTATCAATGGATCATCATAGGCCTCATCATTGGCTCCATCGTTGGAGGCACGATGGGGCTGCGAATACCAATGACAGCCGTGCCCCAACGCACAGCTCTTTCCCATTCGCTCGGGGCGCTGGCCGCCTGCTTGGTAGGAATTTCCGAATACTTCCGCCACCACGGTGAACTCAGCAAGGTGGTGATGACAGCGCTCGGGTTCGAGGTGGTCATTGGCGGCCTAACGTTTACGGGAAGCTTGATGGCGGCCGCGAAGCTTCAGGGGGTGTTGCCGGGACACCCCATCACCTACAAGGGGCAAAACGTATTCAATCTTAGCTTGCTGTCTGTTATCGCAGGAAGCTTGATCTACTTGGTCATCGTGCCGACGGCAGGGACGCTGTTCTACGTCATGGTCGGCCTGTCGTTTGTTTTCGGGCTTTTGTTGGTCATTCCCATCGGGGCGGCGGACATGCCTGTGGTCATCGCACTGCTCAATTCTTACGGTGGCCTCGCTGATGCGGCCATGGGGTTCGTCTTGATGAATAAGATCCAGATCATCACCGGCTCGCTCGACGGGACGTCGGGCTTCCTTCTTTCCCTCCTCATGTGCAGGGCGATGAACCGCTCGGCGTTGAACGTCCTGTTCGGCGCCTTCGGCAAGATCGAGAAGCAGGAGGGCGACGCGGCGGTGGAGGCAAAGGGGACCGTCCGCAGCATTACGCCCGAGGAGACGGCTGTTCTCTTCGATACTGCTCAGTCCGTGATCATCGTCCCGGGATACGGCATGGCGGTCGCGCAAGCCCAGCACGGCGTCAGCGAACTGGCGAGGGTGCTGATGAAGCGCGGCATCGATGTGAAATACGCCATCCACCCGGTGGCCGGCCGCATGCCAGGGCACATGAACGTTCTCCTCGCCGAGGCGAACGTCCCTTACGACAAGTTGTACGCGATGGAACAGATCAATCCCTACTTTCCCGAAGCGGACATCGCCTTGGTCGTCGGGGCGAACGACGTGACGAACCCGGCTGCCAAGAACAACAAGAACAGCCCGCTCTATGGGATGCCGATCCTGGAGGTTGACCGCGCCCAGTCCATCATCGTCCTCAAGCGCAGTCTCCGCCCAGGCTTCGCCGGCGTGGACAACGAGCTTTACTACAACCCAAAATGCATGATGCTCTTCGGGGATGCCAAGGAGAGCCTCAACAAATTGTTCGCTGCTCTGAGGTCCTAGGGAGGGCAGATGTTCCCTTGCGCACGCAGGACATCCAGGCGGGTAAAGGAAACGCGTGTCAGGCCGGATACTTTCCGGTGATATAGTTCTGCAGCTGCTGGATGGTCTCCTCTTGCTCCGAGATGATCCACTTCACCAGGTCGCCGATCGAGACAACTCCCACCACCTTCTCATCTTCCACGACTGGAAGATGACGTATGCGGTTGCTGGTCATGATGGCCATGCACTCATCCACGGTATGCTTCCGAGTCACGAAGATTACTGGGCTGGTCATGATCTCCTTGACCCGGGTCTCCTTCGAGGATCTTCCTTTGAGGATGACCTTGCGGGCGTAATCACGCTCCGAGATGATGCCGACCAGCTTGCCTTCGGAAATCACAAGCAATGCCCCAACTCCCTTGTCCGCCATCCTTTCTATCGCCTCGTAGACCGACTGGTCGGGGGCTAGCGACCAGACCTCACTGCCCTTGTATTTCAAAACTGAGCTGATCGTGTCACTGAGTTGCATCATTCTCAAGGCACGCGCTAGAGGACAGACCTTAGATCCTCTGACCCTGCCATTCCTTTCGTGGCAGCCTGAGCGTTGGTATCCTATCGCCGCGCGAAAGACAGGTCAAATATGAGTTTTCACTCAGCAGCGGAGGCTTCTACCAAATCGGCCGGTGAATCCGCCAGCTTCGATGAAGCGAACGTAAGGCGGATTTTGCGTCCTTCCTTTTTGTCGCCTCCGAGCGGCACTGGACTCGATCGGCACAGTCCGTTGATCCCTGAGCGCGACGATTGACAGAGTACAACTCACAGCGGTACGCTTCGCAGCAGTTCGCCAATTCATACTGAAATTATGCATTGAAATTTAGGACGGTCTGCACTTTCCTGCAGGATCGCTACAGAAGGCCTTACTTGGCCTCGGAAGAAAGGCTATGGACGTCTTATCTTGCGACGTGCTCGTGGTGGGGGGCGGGGCGGCGGGCCTGCGGGCCGCCATCACCGCAGCCGAGACCAACCCGAAGCTAGTTGTGGCCGTTATTTCCAAAGTTTATCCCATGCGGAGCCACACCGTTTCCGCCGAGGGCGGCGCCGCCGCGGTCATTAAGCCCGAGGACAGTTTGGATGAACATGCCTACGATACGATCTCCGGCGGTGACTGGCTGTGTGATCAAGATGCGGTGGAAGCGTTTGTCAAAGAAGCCCCCGCCGAGATGCTGCAACTGGAGCACTGGGGTTGCCCCTGGAGCCGGGAACCCGACGGCCGCGTTGCCGTCCGCCCCTTCGGCGGGATGAAGGTCGAGCGCACCTGGTTCGCCGCCGACAAGACAGGCTTTCACATGCTCCACACGCTCTTCCAAACCACCCTGAAGTACGAGGCCATCGAACGCTACGATGAATGCTTCGTCACCAAACTGCTGGTGGAGGAGGGGCGCTGCCGGGGCGTGGTGGCTATCGAACTGGCCTCGGGAAAGATTTTGGCTATCACTGCCAAGGCCGTCATCCTTGCCACGGGCGGCTGCGGCAGAGTTTTTCCTTTTACCACCAATGGCGCCATCAAGACCGGCGATGGCATGGCGCTGGCGTACCGCGCCGGCGTGCCGCTCAAGGACATGGAATTTATCCAATACCATCCCACCGGGCTGCCCTTTACCGGGATCTTGATCACCGAAGCTGCGCGTGCCGAGGGCGGCTGGCTGCTGAACAAGTATGGGTACCGCTACTTGCAGGATTATGACCTGGGCAGGCCCGAGCCCAAGCCGGTTTTGCGTTCCATGGAGTTAGGCCCGCGCGATCGGCTCTCCCAAGCCTTCGTCAAGGAGCAGGAGAAGGGCCGCACCCTCGAAGGGCCCTACGGCGACTACGTCCACCTGGACATCCGCCACCTGGGAGAGAAGTTGATTGACAAAAAGCTCCCTTTCGTGCGGGAACTGTGCCGCAAGTACGTGAACGTCGATCCGGTCAAAGAGCTGATTCCCGTCCGAACGGTAGTCCATTACATGATGGGAGGCGTCCACACCGGCATCCTCGGGGCCACGCCCTTGCCCGGGCTCTATGCGGCGGGCGAGGTCGCCTGCGTGAGCATCAATGGCGCCAATCGCCTGGGGTCGAACTCCCTCACCGAGTGCCTGGTCTTTGGTGCCCGGGCCGGCAGGGCAGCCGCCGCCTTTGCCGCCCAGCAGAAAGAATCAAACCCGGCCGTCTTCGCTCAGGCGCGGGACGAAGAGAGGCGGCTCAATGAAAGTTTCCTGCGTAAGATTGGCGGCAAGGAGCGTATTGCCACACTGCGCGAAGAGATGCAGAAAATTATGGAGGCTTGTGCCGGCATCTATCGCACGGGTGCCGATCTTCAACAAGCGGCGCAGGACTTGCCCAGGCTGCAGGACAGATTTCACGACCTGAGTCTCGACGACCGCAGCTACACCTTCAACACCGAACTAACCGCAGCGCTGGAACTTTCCTTTATGCTGGATGTGGCCGAATCGATGGTCCACTCCGCCTTGGCCCGCCGGGAATCTCGCGGCTCGCACCAACGCACAGACTTTCCACAACGGGACGACAACAACTTCCTGGCGCACTCTCTGGCCTACCGCGTTCCCGATGGTCCTCCGCGGATTGACTACGTACCGGTTACAATTACCCGTTGGCCGCCGGGCCAACGCATCTATGGGAAGTAGGGAAAATGCCGTCCACTGTGGCACTCAGCGTTACCCGTTATCGCCCGGAAGAGGAATCTGAGCCCACCCGTCAGACCTATGAGGTCCCATATAGGAAGGACTGGGTGGTCCTCGATGCCCTCAACTACGTCAAGGACAAGCTGGATGGGTCCCTCTCTTTTCGCTGGTCCTGCCGAATGGGCGTCTGCGGCAGTTGTGGGATGATGGTCAATGGGGAACCAAAGCTGACCTGCGCGGCCTTCCTGTCTGATTATTTCCCCGGCCCTATCCGCGTGGATCCCTTGCAGTATTTCCCCATCGTGCGCGACCTGGTGGTGGACATCACCGACTTCATCAAAAGACTAAAGAGGGTGAAACCCTGGATTATTTGGAAAGAGGAGAAGCCGCTCGCCGAGGGAGAGTACCGGCAAACGCCCGACCAACTGGATTTCTATAAGCAGTTCAGTATGTGCATCAACTGCATGCTCTGCTACGCTGCTTGTCCCGTCTATGGGTTGGAACCTGGGTTCGCCGGCCCGGCGGCCATCGCACTGGCCCAGCGGTACAACCTGGACTCACGGGACACAGGAGCGTTGGAACGCCTGGACATCCTCTCCGAGAAAAACGGCATCTGGGATTGCACTTTCGTGGGGGAGTGCACGAAAGTCTGTCCCGAAAATGTGGATCCAGCGGGAGCCATCCAGCAATACAAACTCACCAGTGCCGCCCACTGGTTCAAGTCTTTCCTCCTCCCCTGGGGGACGAAATGAGCGGTGGAGCCCACTACACCCTTCACCATCCCAAGTGGTACCGTCCGCGTATGTCGGTCTGGTGGTGGTTGCAGAAACGGACCTACACCAAGTTTGTGCTGCGGGAGCTTACCAGCGTTTTCGTGGCCTTCTTTGCCTTGATGACTCTGTGGCAAGTTCGCGCCCTAGGGGAGGGCCCGGAGGCCTACGCCCGCTTCCTGGCCCGGTTGCAGACTCCGCCCTTCCTGGCCTTGCACGGCGTAGCTTTTCTCTTTGTCCTCTTCCATGCCGTTACCTGGTTCAATCTGGCGCCCAAAGCCATGGTGGTGCGCCTGCGAGGGAAGCGGGTGCCCGATTTCATTATCGCGGGCCTGAACTATTTCGCCTGGCTGGTGGCTTCTGGCGTGGTGGCCTGGCTTTGGCTGCGAGGGTAGATGAAAAGAACGAAAACGCCGTTTCTGTGGGCTCTGTTCAGTGCCGGGGGCACCGTCGCCGCCCTTTTTATTCCCGTGCATCTTTTCTTGAATGGGCTGGCTTTCCCCTTGGGATGGGTGGAAGCGCCTGGCTATAACTCGCTGTTGAATCTTGTAAAGCAGCCCCTCATCCGCCTTTATCTCTTCGTGCTCATTTCCCTGCCTCTCTTCCACTGGGCCCATCGCTTCCGCTATACGCTTTATGATGGCTTGCAGTTGAAACATCTGACCGAACTCATCGCTTTCCTCTGCTATGGCGGCGCCTTGGTGGGAACTGCTATAGCTGCCTATATGCTGTGGAACATTCCCTAGCAGGAAAATTGAAAACCTGCTCATCCTGCGCTATGATGCTTTCGATCCAATCCATCACAGGAAGGCTAGCCATGCTGAGGGTGATTCATGCGTTTGACGTCAAGCCCGGCGTTTTGGAAATCCCGTTCATCGAGTGGCTCGACGCCCAACTGGATCAGATTACCAAACGTTTTGGCTGCCTGGAGCGGAAGACTTGGGTCTTTATCGACGGCATCCGTGGCGACTACGAAAAGAGCAAGCCCGAGCAACGTCCCAAGTACCTGAACGAAGCCTTTTGGCCCAACCAGGAGAATGCTGACCGCTTCCGGCAATGGTTGCTGTCCGACGAGGGGAAGGAGTTTCGGCAGAAGTGGTTTAGTTCCGTGGTCAACCACACCGTGCTGCGCTACGTTGAAGCCCCGGACTGGAGACCTCTCACCGACGACTAGGTTAACAAGTTGCGGCAGGGCACGCGGTTCTCTGCCGCAGCTTCTCGTCCCTCTTCCGCTGAGGGGGCGTTTGGCCGCGCACGATTCGACCGAGGAGAACCTGCGGGCGCTGGAGGGCTGGCTGCGGCGGTATGGGCGTCCGGTGGCCTTCTACACCGATAAAGACAGCCTGTTCGTGGTGAACCGGCCGCTCGATTCAAACGTTGAGCACGGCTAACCCCACACCGAGCCCCATCTTCGCCGCCGGCGGTCCGCGCAATATTCAGTTTGCTTTGAAGTTCCGTTTTTACTTTCCTTTGACGCCGGCTGGCCAGCGCGGCCGGCCGTTGAAGCAGCCTGAGCGCCGGCTGCCTCGAAGGGGCAGTCCGGCCCTTCAAAACTTGTAACCTATCTTGCGGAGGAACTCCCGCCGGTGCTTCACATCCGCCTCCGTCTCCCGTCCCTTGGGCGGAAACCCGTCAATCACGCCCATCACGCCCCGTCCTTGCTCCGATTCCGCCACCACCACCTCGACCGGGTTGGCCGTGGCGCAGAACACCGAGCAAACTTCCCAGCAATCCTTGATGCGCCCGAGCAGATTGATCGGATAGGCGTCCCGGATGAGCAGGACAAAAACGTGTCCAGCGCCGATGGCCAGAGCATTCTGGATGGCCGCTTCTTTGAGCGCGACGTCATTCCCTTCGCTGCGCACCAGGCACGGCCCCGAGGCTTCATTGAAGGCCACGCCAAACTTTGCCTGGGGAACGGTGTTGACCACCAGTTCGTGCATGTCTTCGGCGGTCTTGATGAAATGCGTTTGCCCGATAATCAGATTCGCCCCTTCGGGAAGGCTCATGGGCACGAGTCTTAGTTCCATGCTTACCTCCGCTTGACCTCGCTCCCAACCCTGAAGCGTCGGGGCGGGAGGAGTGGTCGCAAGCAAACTCCGGCAGAATTTTCACAATTCTACGCGGATTGAACGGCAGCAACAATGCAAAGGCTCAGTCCCGCCTTCGTGCTCCTTGCATTCTCCTCTCACCTCTCATAATGGCTTGCTGCGCAGAGTGGTCGGACCTTTGACGAGCGACCGTTCAACCCGGTCCTGGCCCGAGGGCGTACAGACCGAGCCGCGAGTCAAGGCCTTCAGGCTGAAGCCACATAGAAGAATTCGATGGACTCCCGGGAGAAAATGGGTTAGTTAATTACTTTTCCAGGAAATCGGGCGACTACCGCCAAGACGGATACAAAGGAGACCGTCAAACATTGTGCGGCATAGCTGGGTTTACTCACCGGAATCGTGCCGTCAGCGCTGACCGGATCCAGAGCGCAACCTATTCGCTTATTCACCGCGGGCCGGATCAGCAAGGCACCTACGAATCCCCCAATGTCTCTCTGGGCGCCGTCCGTCTGAAAATCATCGACTTGCAGTCAGGCGATCAGCCCATGTTCAGCGAGGACGGAGACACCGTCCTTGTCTTTAACGGGGAAATCTATAACCACGCCGAGCTGCGCAAGGAACTCGAAGGGCTTGGACATCGGTTTACCTCGCGCAGCGATACGGAGATGGTTCTGCGCTCTTTCCTCGAATGGGACAAGGATTGTTTCTCCCGGCTGCGCGGGATGTTTGCCATCGCCCTCTGGATCGAATCCGAGAAGCGCCTTGTCCTGGCCCGGGATCGCATGGGCATCAAGCCCCTCTATATCTACCGTCCTGGCGACGATCTCTATTTCGGCTCCGAACTGAAAGCCATTCTCGTGCACCCGGAGGTCGAGCGCCGCCTGAATCTCAAGGGCCTGAATTACTATCTGTCTTTGAATTACGTGCCCTGCCCTCACACCCTGGTGGCGGGGATCGAGAAGCTTCCGCCCGGTCACCTGCTCGAATGGCGGGATGGCAAGGTGCACTCGAAGGCCTACTGGCAGTTGGCGCTTCGGGTGCAGCCGCATTGGACGCTGGAATCTGCCCGGGAAGAATTGGACTCCCTCCTGAAACAATCCGTCCGCGAGCACCTGATTTCTGATGTGCCGTTGGGCGTCTGGATCAGCGGTGGCATCGATTCCTCCACCATCTTGCACTACGCCGCGATGGCAAGTTCGTCGCGGCTCAAAACATTTTCCGTTTCGTTCAGGGGGCGAAGCTTCGACGAGACCGCCTATATCCGCCAGATGGCGGCGCGGTACGAGACCGAGCACCACGAGTTTGACCTGAATCCTGAGGTGGACTTGCAGGGTGCCATCGAGGAATTTGCCTACTATTCCGACGAGCCCAGCGCCGACGCGGGCGCGCTTCCGGTCTGGTTCCTCGCGCGGATGAGCCGGCAACATATGACCGTCGCCCTCAGCGGCGAAGGAGCCGACGAATTGTTCGGCGGCTACGTCACTTACCTGGCCAACCGCTGGGCCCGTCCCATGCGGCGGCTGCCCGCAAGCTCACGGCGGCTGGCCCTGAATCTCCTGCGGCACTGGCCGGTCTCGGACGACAAGATCAGTTTTGAATACAAACTCAAGCGGTTCCTGGAGGGCTCACTGCTGCCGGCCGAGGAGGCCCACCTGTATTGGAATGGAACTTTTTCCCAAGCAGAGAAGAGAAATTTCTTCCTCGAGTCAGACCACTATTCTGTCGGCGCCCTGCTGGATGAGTTGCCACCGGAATCCAGGTCAGCGGGACATCTGAACCGCTATCTCTGGTTCGACCAGCGGTATTACCTGCCGGACGACATCCTCTACAAGGTGGACCGCATGAGCATGGCTCATTCGCTCGAAGTGCGGCCACCGTTTCTGGACCACCGCATCGCGGAATTCGCTGCCTCGCTGCCGGAGCATCTCAAGATCCGCGGCTTCCGGCAGAAGGTTCTGCTCAAAGAATTGATGCGAGACAAGCTGCCGCCCTCCATTCTGCGGCGGGAGAAAGTCGGCTTTGATATCCCCGCTCATGATTGGTTACGAAACACGCTGCGGCCGCTCTTGCTCGATACCCTGACGGCCGATGCCGTGGAACAGACAAAACTCTTTCGGTGGGATGCGATTCAGTCATTGATTCGCGCCCACCTGGAAAGGCGCGCGAATCTCGGGTATCACCTGTGGGGTTTGATGATTCTTTTCCTTTGGATGAAACGATGGAGAATCGAGACCACCCGAGTCGGCGAGGAGAGCCGGGAGAGTCTGGGGACCGTTCTTACTCCGACCTAATCTTCCTCCTTTTTGCCACGGTCATTTTCTTGGGTTGCATCGTTTCTCCGCCGTCGCTGATGGACGACGTCGATGCCGTGCAGGCGCAAATCGCGCGCCAGATGCTGGAGTCCGGCGACTGGGTGACCGCGCGCCTGGATGGCGTCGCCTACCTGGAAAAAGCTCCCCTCGTCTATTGGATCATCGCGGTCTCCTATCTGATCTTCGGAGTACACGACTGGGCGGCGCGAATCCCGATTGCTCTGTCCGCGATAGCGCTGTGCTGGCTGGCAGCTCGCTTTGCCCGATGGGCCTTCGGTCGCCGCGCGGGCTTTTACGCAGGCTTATGCCTGGCGACCTGTATCGGCTTGTTCCTGTTCACGCGGATTCTGATTCCCGATGTGATGCTTACCTTGACGGTGACGGCGGCGCTGTGGGCCTTCCTGCGGGCGCTCGAGGAGGACGAGCGTCATCCCCGGCGCTGGGCGTTTCTGCTGGCGGCGAGCCTGGGCACGGGTCTTCTGCTCAAGGGCCTGATTGCCGTCCTCTTGCCTGTCGGCGCCGGCCTGGTCTATTTGCTCTTCACACGCCAACTGCTGTCTCGCCGCACCTGGCAACGGCTGCGCCCCATCAGCGGATTGCTGGTCGTGATTCTGATAGCGGCTCCCTGGCACGTGCTGGCCACGCTCCGCAACCCGCCCTACTTCGACTTTACCCTCCACAGCGGCCCCGGAGTGTACCGCGGCTTTTTTTGGTTCTACTTCATCAACGAGCATATCCTTCGTTTCTTGAACCTGCGCTATCCGCGCGACTACGACACCGTACCGCGGCTTTACTTCTGGTTGCTGCATCTTGTGTGGCTTTTTCCCTGGAGCGTATTTTTTCCGGCGGTGGCGCACTTGGAGTACAAACCTGTTGACCGCGCCGGACGGACGCGCTTGCTGGCCTTGTGTTGGACAGGTTTCTTGTTGGTATTCTTTACGTTTTCTACCACGCAGGAATACTATTCCATGCCGTGTTATCCAGCGCTGGCGCTGCTTCTGAGTTCGGCGATGGCCAGCGGAGGCGCCTGGATTCGCCTGGGAACAAGGTTTCTCTCGGTCCTCGCTGCCGCCGCAACGCTGACTATCGCCGTCATCCTCTTCCGGGTGAGAGGAATCCCCACACCCGGGGATATTTCCTCCGCGTTGACGCAAAGCCCGGAGGCGTACACCCTTTCGCTCGGCCACCTGGGCGATCTGACGCTCCGTTCGTTTGCTTACCTGCAGGTCCCGCTGGTAGTGGCCGGAGTCGCCCTCCTGTTGGGAGCGCTGGGCGCCTGGCGGTTTGCGGGTCGGCGCGCCTTCCTTGCCGTAGCCCTGATGATGGTGCTCTTTTTTCATGCGGCCCGCCTGGCCCTGGTCGTCTTCGACCCGTATCTTTCTTCTCGGCCGCTGGCCGAAGCGTTGTTGCGGGCGCCTGAAGGCCGGCTGATCATAGATGGACAGTATTACCCCCTGTCTTCTGTGTTTTTCTATGCCAACCGAAGCGGGTTGCTGTTGAATGGCCGCGCCAACAATCTCGAATACGGGTCTTACGCGCCCGGTGCCCCATCGGTTTTCATTGGCGATCCCGATTTCAGGCGCCTGTGGGTTACTCCTGAGCGATGCTATCTGGTTACGGATCGGTTGGCGGTTCGGCGGCTGGAGCGACGGGTGGGGAGCGCTGCTCTCTATCCGGTGTCGGAAAGCGGCGGAAAGTTTTTGTTCACGAACCAACCGCTCCGGCTGGTTCCTCAACCAGCCGGGAACGCTGCACCGCGGTAGAGCGGCATGGTAGTAATCACCGCGTTTTTATTGGCCTTGCTGACTGGATCGCTGGTGTATTGCGTGCTGACCGTCCTCGCTGCCCGGCGCTATCTTGCCGTTCAGCCACCCTCGTTGCGTACGCCCATCGCGATCAGCGTTCTGAAGCCTCTCTCCGGCGTCGATGAGGGGCTCGAGGAAAACCTGCGCAGTTTCTTCAGGCAAGACTATTCCGGGTTTGAGATCCTGTTTGCCGTCCACCGCGCGGACGATCCTGCCGTCGCCGTCGTGGAGAAAGTCAGACGTGAATGTCCCGGTGGGCCGGCGACACGTTTGATTGTCACCGGCGAACCCCCCGGTCCCAACGCGAAAGCGTTCAGCCTGGAGCGCATGACGCAGGAAGCACGCCATCACCTGCTGGTCACGAGCGACAGCGACGCTCGCGTCACGCCGGGGCTGCTCAAAACCATCGCGAGCGAATTTCAAGAGGAAGGCGTTGGCGTGGCCACCTGTCCTTATCGGGCGGTGCCGGGCCCAAGTGTCTGGTCACGGCTCGAAGCCATCGGCATGAACACCGAATTCCTGGGCGGGGTGCTGGTGGCGCGGATGTTGGAAGGCATGAAGTTCGCCCTTGGGCCGACGATGGCAATACGAAGGGAAGTGCTGGAGCGTATGGGTGGCTTCGGCGGCCTGCAGGACTACTTGTCGGAAGATTTTGTAATAGGCAAGCTCGCGGCCGAAATGGGATATCGAGTGCTGCTCTCTTCCTACATGATCGAACACCGCATTGGCAGCCAGCCGTTCGGGACGAACCTGAGGCATCGTTTGCGGTGGGCGCGGGGCACTCGCCGGTCGCGCCCGCTGGGGTACTGGGGGCAGGTGTTCACCAACCCTCTGCCTCTGGCGGTGTTGTTGTGGGCCCTGGAGCCGGGGTGGTGGCCGCTGGTCGCTTTGACGGCTGTGTTTCGGGCCGCGGCTGCCTGGGCCGTTGCCGGTTGGGTTCTGCACGACCCTTTGACACGCAAGCGCTGGTGGTTGGTTCCGGTTCAGGATTTGCTAAGTTTTCTCGTCTGGATCGCCGGATTCTTCGGGAATACCATTCTCTGGCGCGGACGCAAGTGCTACTTGTCGCGCGACGGCCGGCTCAGACAGATGGAGTGAAAGAGAAAGCGACCGCCGCTACCCGGGGAGAGCCGTCAGGCGGAGCGGAGTTTGCCGCTTTCCAGGATGAATTCTTCACCACGCCAGGCGACACGGCTTCCCGTATAGCTTCCCACCCAAACCAACAGTCCAATCAAGTCGCGCAACGGAACAAGCCAAAGATCGCGCAGCGCCCGGCGGTCACCCACGACGCCCAGTCCCACCGCGAGCGCGACCCACAACCGCAAGAGCAGAGCAACTCCCAGTAGTCCCCAGACCCAGAACGTCCCGCGCCAGGCAATCACCGCCAGAACCGCCCACGGCAGGGCGAAAGTCACAACCAAGCCGGCGTAACCGCGCGGCCGCGAGTGGCGCGTCGTCCTCCCCCAGCGCAACTGGTGCCGCAGGAAGCCACCCAGCGAGTAGTTGGGAAGGTAGTTGTCCACCACGCAGTCGGAAAGAACCACTCGCAAACCGGCCGCTGCGATCCGCTGACCGAGAATAAAATCGTCAGCAAGATAGTCGGCCAACGGCTCAAAGCCGCCGATGGCATCGAGCGCTTTCCGCGAAAAAGCAAGCGTGGCGCCAAGGCCGAAATGGATGCCTTCGAGTTTCCTCGCGACAAGCACTCCGGCGTGAAATTCCGTGCTGATGCCGATGGCTTCGAGCCTCGAACCGAGCGTTCGCCCCGGGACAGCGCGATACGGGCAGGTGACCATCCCGACCCTCGGGGTTGCCAGAGGAGCCATGACCCGTCGCAAATAGTCCGGGGGGACCCGAATATCGCTGTCATTGACCACCAGGAATTCGTGCTGGGCCAGCGGTAGCATCTGAATCAACTTGCTGACTTTTGAGTTCGAGCCGAGCTTCTTCGGGCAAACCACCAGGCGAATCGTCCGCTCGGGAAAATCTCGGATCAGCCGCTCAATCACCGGGACAGCCGGGTCATTGGCGTCGGCGACGCCGAAGATGATTTCGTAGTGGGGATAGTCTTGCCGGCAATGGCTGCGAAGATTCTCATAGGCTTCGGGGTCAAGCCCGCGCATCGGCTTCAAAATGGATACAGGCGGAGAGAAGTGGGCGGCCAAGCCTTTGCCCGCCGCGGCGGGCCGCCGGAAGCTACGAACGCTCCACAGGCACAAAAGATAGTAACCCAACCCGCTGAGGGTCAGGAAAAGGGCGATGATTTCGAGCGCGAGACGCAGCATCTCTTCCCAGTCCCGACGCGTCGCTGCCTCTACCCGATAGAGACCATGGCCACGCCGGCGCAAACCCCCAGGATGCCGGCCCATCGCCGGCTGCTGATTTGCTCGCCCAGCATGGATCGGGCTACCAGCGACTCTACTACGTAGCCCAGGGCGGTGGCCGGAACCGCAAAGCTCAACTCTGTCCGAGCCAGCAACACAAGGTAGGCGAAAAACGAGACCGCCATCAACAACAGGCTCAGGGCAAAACGCGGATGGCGCACGGCCTTGCCAAAAAGGCGCAGGAGCCGGCCGACATGCAGCGTGTGAATCTCTCCCGCGTGCTTCATCGCCTGCGTCGAAAAGACTTCCCCCACGGCGCCGGCCAAGACGACTAGAGCGAGCAGGATCAGGTTGACCATCACTTCTCCTTGTGCGCGCCCGGCTGCGCCCGGTCCGCTTTGAGCGGGGTGGTGCGCGGCGGCGTGCCGCCAACCAGCAATACGCCCAAGCTGATGGCCAGAGTTCCCATCCAGCGGAGCACGGAGACACGCTCGCCCACCACGAAGTGGGCAAGCAGGGCCACGGCGAGGTAGCCGACCGCGCTCGACGGCATCACGAAGCTCAGGTCGGCCCAGGAGAGGGTGGCAAGAAAGAGAACGAAAAAGCCGATGAGGCAGGCAATTCCCAACCAAACCTCGCCCATCGAGAAAGCACGCGCGAACGCCGCCAGCCACTCCCCCGGCGTTGCTCCGAAGTCGCCCGCCAGCTTCATTCCCCGGCTGAGGAAGAGGTTTCCCGCCGCGCCGGCGACCACCGCCAGCGCCAGAACCACAAACGTTTTTATGCGCAGCGCCCGCGCCGTCCGGGCTACGGGCCCCGACGGAATCGGGGCGGGCGCGACCTCCAGCGAACCTTCTGCCATGTTTTCGAACTAAGAGGGGCGCAAGGCTTGAGCAAATTTCCAGCGCTGCGCGCGCAGACGGAGGAATTCTACCGCTTCGTGATAGAGGCGTCGCCGCTCGACGGAGTTGAAGAGCGCCTTACGGACAATGCGGAAAGCCACCCGAGGCCGAAAATAGTAGCGATCATAGAAGCGGTTGACCGCGGCCACGATCTCCTGGCGCGACAGTCCGGGATACTCCAGGTGGGGCAACTGGTGGCCCTGCTCGTCCGTCATCGCGGTTTCTAGAAGATAGCTGTTGCCGACGAGGTACTCATGGAAAGCCGTTCCCGGGTAGGCATGGGCAATCGAGACCTGAATCGTTTCGCAGTCAAGATCTTCGGCGAACTGCATGGTGCGCTCGATGGTTTCCTTTGTCTCGCCGGGCAAGCCGATGATGAAGTCTCCATGGATGAGGATACCGAGCTGTTTGCACCACCTGGCAAAGCAGCGGGCCTGCTCGGTGGTGGCGCCCTTCTTGATGTTTTTCAGGATTTGATCGTCGCCGGATTCAAAGCCGACGATGAGCAGCCGGCAGCCGGCATCCCGCATCGCCTTGAGCGTTTCATAGTCAGTGGTGCAGCGAGCGGTGCACGACCAGGTGAATTTCAGCGGCTTGAACTTCTCGGTGATTTCCAGCACCCGCGTCTTACGGATGTTGAAGGTGTCGTCGTCGAAGAAGATCTCCTTGATCTTCGGAAAAAGCTGGAGCGCGTGGGCTACTTCCCGCGCCACGTTGTCTGCCGAACGCGTGCGCCAGGCATGGCCGCTGGTCGTCTGCGGCCAGAGGCAGAACGTGCAAAGCGCCGGGCAACCCCGCGATGTGTAAAACGACAGGTACGGCCAGAGCAGGAAGGGAACGTTGTAGCGCGTGACGTCCAGGTCGCGGTGATAGATATCGGTCACAAACGGCAGCGAGTCCAGATCGTGCAACGGCGGGCGGTCGGGCGCGTGGGCAAATCCCCCGTTCTTGCGGTAGCTGATCCCCATGATGGAATCGAGCGGCCGCCCCTGGGCAAATTCGACGACCGAATGGTCAAACTCCTTCCGGCAAACAAAATCAATGGCGTCGCAGACGCGCAAGCTCGGCTCGGGCAGAACCGTGACGTGCGGCCCCACGAAAGCGATCTTCAAGTCAGGCTTGGCGGCCTTCATCATTTCCGCCAATTTAACATCCTTGGCGAACCCGGCCGTGCTGGTGTAAAGAACGACGAAATCGTAATCCCTGGCAATCTGGACGGTCTGCTCGACCCCCACCTTATGCGGATTGGCATCCAGGACGCGGCTGCCCGGCAACATTCCGGCCGGATAGCAAAGCCACACCGGATACCAGTAAGACTCGATCTCGCGTGTGGCCGGCCAGCGCGAACTGGCGCCGCCGTCATAGCCCTCAAAGCTGGGTGGATTGAGAAACAGTGTTTTCATCGCCGAGCTCATAGTTCTCCTGCGAGACAGTCAAATTAAGGAACGTCAAGGGTCTTTGCCTGCCCCTCAAAAGCAAACAGCGATTCTACTTGAAAAGCGTCACGATTTGTCCGGTTATTTTGGCAAGTTCCAATTGAGCACGCTGGGACTGGACGTCACTCGCCAGGAAGGCGATCCAGCGATCATTCTCTTCGAGACGGGCCTTTTCGAGCTCTCCCAGACCGATTCTTCCCTCATCGAAGCGAGCCTGGGCGATTTGGACCTGTTCGGTGGCAAGCTGAAGCTCCAGGCGGGCGACCTCGCGGGCGGCAGCCCATTCCTTCACTTTGCGCGCCAGGCGGCGAACCTCCATCTCCACCCGGGCGCGGTGGGCCTCCATTTCCAGCTCCGCTTCGCTCAACTCGCTCCTTGCCCCGGCCACCCGGCGAAAGGTGCGGAAGCTGAGCACCGGAAATTGCATCGAAATCCCCACGACCACGTTCTGGCGCTGGAACCTCCGGAAGAACTCTTCAAAGTTGTTGAACTTGGCAAAGACGCTGTAGCGGGTCACGAAATCCACCGTGGGGAAATAGCCGCCCTGCTCGCTCTTCAGGTGAAATTGCTTCGCCGTGGTCTGAAATTGCGCTTGGCGGAGCCCGGGATTCTGTTCGAGGGCGAGACGGATCAGCTCCTCCTCATCCGATTGCGACGGGTCGGGGTAGGAAACAGCGGGGAGAGTATCATCCAGGAGTTCGATGCGCATGCTGCGACGAATGCCGGTGAGGTCCCGCAGGTCAGCCTCGCTGGCCTCGGCAAGCCCTTCCACCTCGGCCAGGCGATACTCGATGCGGGCCAGCGCCAGCCGGGCGCGGGTCAACTCCACCGGGGTCTCCAGCCCGGCAAGCCGCCGCTCGGTCATGATCTCAAGAATTTTCTGGGCGCTCTCGCGCTCCTGTCCGAGAAGTTTGCGAGAGCGACGCAGGCGGTTCAGTTCAAGATAGGCGGCCGAGGTGCGGGCAAAAACCTCGCCGCGGACTTTTTCCACCTCGACTTCACTGGCCCGGGCAAGCTGTTGCGCCTCGCGCACCAGATTGCGCTGGCGAGGATTGAAAATGGAAGCGATGATCCCGACATCGATGATCGAGGGCGCGCTGCCTTCAATCGAGAGCGGGAAGCCGCTGCTGTAAGCCAGTCCGGAGCCGACGACCGCCTCGGGATAAAACGGCGCGCGCTGTTGCTGGATGAAGCGCTCGGCCGTCTGCACGCGCAGCCGGGCCAGAGTAATTTCGCGGCTGTGCCCGTCGGCCAGCTCGATGGCCCGCTTGAGCGTCAGGCCCTCGGCCGTGCCCTCGGCGGCGATGATCTTCCGCACGGAGAGGGCAAAAAACAAACCCAAAGCAAGAGCAATGATTTTTCTATTCATAGCGAAGTGACTCGGTTGGATGGAGTTTGGAGGCCTTGTCAGCCGGCACCAGCCCAAAAATCACCCCCACCAGGGTGGATACGGCAAAGGCGATGACAATCGAGGCCGGCGAGACACTGATCTGCAGTTCGGAAACAAAAGAGCGGACGATCAGCGGAATGCTGACGCCAAGCAGAATTCCCGCAGCCCCGCCAGCCGTCGAGATGGTGAGCGCTTCGGTCAGGAACTGCATCATGATTTCCCGCCGGCGGGCACCCACTGCCTTCTTGATCCCGATTTCGCGGGTCCGCTCGGTCACCGTGACCAGCATGATGTTCATGATGCCGATGCCGCTGATCAGCAGGGCGATAAAACTGATAAGGAGAAGCACAACCGTCAGGATGTTGCCAATCCGGTTGGCTGTCTCCAGGATGGCAGCTAGGTTTTCCACGCGATAGGACGATCCGGCCCGGTGACGCGACTTGAGAATCTCGGCCACTTGTCTGGTGGCATAGGGAACGTCTTCAGGCCGCTCCACCGAAACATAGAGCATGTCCACCTTGTCCGATTTGGTGAAGTACCGGCTGACCGTGATCGGGATCACAACGGTTTGCTTGGTGATTTCTGACTGGCCGAAGGTTTCGACCCCTTCCTTGAAGACGGCGATGACGGTGAAATTGACCCTGTGGATTTTCACGAAGTTGCCAATCGCGTTCCCGTAGGGAAACATCTTGCGGGCCAATTCCTCGGTGAGCATCGCCACTTTGTTCCGGGCGGAGAGGTCGGTGTCATCGAGGAAGCGGCCTTCCAGAATCTTCAGATTGCGGACGACGCGGAACCCCGGGGTGGCGCCGATGATGGTGACATCGCGCTCCTGGTGGTCGATGACCAGCCGGTCGTAGTGGATAATGACGGCTGAGCTTGCCACCAAATTCCGCACCTGGTGCTCGATCGCTTGCACGTCACCCATGTTCATCTCATCCGCCCAGGTGGGGGTCGCGGCCGGATTGGCGCTTGCCTCGTACGTGGCGTAAATGAGGTTCGAGCCGACGCCCTGGATTTGCTCCATGATGTACCGCTTGCCGGTCAGGCCGATGGTGACCACCAGGATCACCGAGGCGGTGCCTATGACCATACCCAGGGAGGTAAGAAAAGCGCGAATTTTGTTAACCCGCAACGCTTCCCACGTGAAGCGCAGGCTCTCGCCCCAGTACATTTCGAGCACCCCTAAAATGCTTTAATATATCAGATTCTCGCCGCCCTCCGGAAACTATCGCACCGGGCCGCTTCAGGCAGCCAAGTGGTTTATTTCTTGACATTTGCGGGCTTGGCTTCTATAAAACAAGCCGCCTTTGAGGAGGCTCGTGAACGGGAAACTACTCTGCCCGGTCTGCGCCGGCGGCCGGGTGCGCGACTGGTTTGAGGACATCTGGCCGGACCGATTCCGCAAGCAAGCTCGCTGGTGCCGGGACTGCCGCTTTGGCTTCGTCCACCCGCTGCCATCCCAAGAAAACCTCGACCGCATCTACTCCGCCGCCAGTTACTTCGAAAATCCTGAGTGGAAAGGCCTTGGCTACGACTGTTATGAAATGGAAGCCTACTGGCGGCACGCGGCTGCTTTCTTGAGCCATTTCGGCGTGCCCGGAAAACTGCTCGACATCGGCTGTGCCAGCGGACTGTTTCTTGGGAAGGTCAAAGCCGCCGGGTGGGAGGGCTTCGGCCTCGAGCTGAATCCGGCTGCCGCTCGAGAAGCGCGGGCCAAAGGCTTCACCGTCTATGAAGGACATCTCGAGAAGTGGGGACGGGAGCTCGGAGAGAATTCTTTCGATGCCATCACCATGCTCGAAATCCTCGAGCACGTGCTGGATGTTCGCCAGGCGCTCGGATTCGCTCGACGGCTGCTGCGCCACGGCGGCGTCCTGGTTCTTTCCACACCGAACCGTTTTGGCTTGCCGCAGACCTTCGTTCCGGGATTCTTTCGAAAAAAGGCCCGGGAGCACCTCTGGTATTTCACCCGGCGGAGCCTGACTCTCCTGCTCGAACAATCCCATTTTCAAATTCTAAAACTCCAGTCCGTCTCCCTCATCGAACCCACGCTTCTTGCTGCCGCGCGAAAATCTGATGTCCCCAGGTGATGCTGTCTCCTCCATGCCGCTCCGCTGAGCCCCCCGGGCACCGGCCTGGGGGAAAAGAAGGGAAGGAAATCCCCGAGGCGGGTGCCTCGGGGCTCGGTGAGCATGTGTGAAGCGTGTACGGGGCACGAGGCCTTGCGCCCCTGCGTTCTATTTCTTCTTGCGAAGTTGACGGAGGGCTTCCTTGGCCTCTTTCATGTCCGGTTCGAGCTTGAGGGCCTTGCCGTACTCCTCTTCCGCCTTGGGGAGCTGTTTCCTTTTCTCGAAAAGGCGCCCGAGCCAGACCCGCGCCTGAGCCCGCGAAGGATCCTCGGCGCCGACCGGGCCGGCGATATACTTCTCCAGCAACTGTTGCGCCTCGTCGAGTTGCTTGTGGTTGACGATGTAGCTTACTGCGGTGAAGTAAGGCGCGCGGCGATCGCTCGCGTGCCGCTCGATTGCCATCTGCATAACCGGTTCCATCTCGGCAAAGCGGCCGCGCCCGCGGTAGAACTCGGCTAGGTCAAAATAGGCATCGGGGCGGCGCGGTTTGGCCTCCACCGCTTTTCTTAGTTCCACCTCGACCTTGTCGTATTGCTTTTGGCCGGCCCAGTAGCTGGCCCAGGCGCGATGCCCCTCGATGGGATCGCGTTTGGCAATCTCCTCTGCCCCGGCGCGGGCTTTGTCATGGCCCCCGCCAAGAAACCCCGGGGCATCGAGGTAAAACTCGAGCAGATCGGAGCGCGCCGCCAGATTCTGCGGGTCAAGCTGAACCGCTGTCTCAAATTCACGCCTGACTTTGCCCGCCAGGGAAAGGGCGCTAAACCAGGAGGAACGTTCCGCCTTGCGCCCGTAAGCGCGGCCCAGCCAGAGGTGATACATCGAGTTGCGCATTTCCCCCTTGACCGCCCGTTCAAGCTGTTTGATGGCCTGGTCAAAGTTGCGCTGTTCGTAATAGGCGCGGCCCAACAGGTAGCGAAGCAAGGGGTTGTCGCCGTCCCGCTCGAGAGCGGTGGTGAGCGGCAAGACCGCCTTTTCAAACTGCCCCTCGTCAAGCAGCTCGCGGCCCAACCTCAGCAGCTCGCTGTCGGCGCTGGCATGGGGAATGGCGAGGAAGAGGACTCCAAGAAGAAGGAATGCCCGAACAGACAGCCGCTGCATCGCTATGGCACCGCCCGGACGCGCTGGCCGTCCCGCAAACGATACTCTCCGGGCAGGGCGACGCGGTCGTTCTCCTTCAATCCGGAAAGGATTTCAAAAAAGGCAAAATTGGCGGTTCCTGTCTCAACCGCGCGGCGGCGAACGGTGTGGTCATTCACCACGAAGACAAACCGCTTGCCCGCCTCTGTCGTCACGGCATCCCGGGCCACCAGCAACGCCCCGTCAATCCCCCGCACCAGGATCTCAACGTTCACGTTCACATTCGGCAGCAGCTCGCCTCCGGCAGGGTTCTGGATCCGGCAAACCACTTCCCCAACGCTTCGCGTTCCGTAGGGCACCACCGCAGCCGGAACGCGCTCCGTCTGCCCTTCCCAGGTTTTGCCCGCATAGGCATCCCAGGTCACTTTCACCGCCTGAGCGGGTTTCAATTGCCCGAGTTCAGGCTCGTCCACGAAGGCGATGACCTGGACCTGACGCAGATCCGCCATTTGCACCAGCAGGTCTCCCACGTTCACGTAGTCCCCCGCCTTCACCTTGACGCCATAGACAGTGCCGCCCGCCGGCGCCACCACCGCGATCGAATGTAGCTTGGCCTCGAGGGATTGCACCCGGTTGCGCGCCTGCTCGACGCGGAGCCGGGCGCTTTCCTGGAAGGTCTTCGCTCGACTTTGCAAGTCGCTCCAACGCTTGGCGACGTAGCCCGACTGCTCGACGGCCTTTTCCCAAAGCTTCTTGGCGTCAGCAACTTCCTGTTCGGAGGCGGCTTGTTTGGCCAGGAGTTTTTGAAGCGTGTCGTAATTTCGTTGGGCCTGTTCAAGATCAATCTGGGCCTGCGCCCGTTGCAATTCCAGCCGGCGAAGTTCATCGGTTGGTCCGCCGGCTCCCGCTTCCCGCAGCGCAATATCGGCGTTCACAAGCTCGTTCCGCGCGTCGGCAAGCTGGGAGCGAACCTCGCTGTCGTCGAGGTCCAAAAGCTTCTGGCCAGCCCGCGCCACGTCGCCTTCTTTCACCAGAGTGCGCCGGACAAACGTAGCTGCTTGGGCACGCAATTCATGAGGTCGAATCGGCTCCACCTTGCCATTGGTGGAAATGGTCGCCACCAGTTTGCCGCGCTGGACGGTGGCGACGCGAACCTGCGGGTCCGGGTCACGCCCGGCGATGGCCAGCCCAAGAAGGACTAGCGCGGCCAGGCCCGCCACCATCCACC
>DATBWB010000114.1 GCA_036514995.1 Candidatus Acidiferrales bacterium | reverse complement strand
AAGCCTTCCACTGCTGCCTCAAATTTCATTGCTGCGCTGACCCCGCTCATTTCTATCGCCGAATGGCTTGCTGGCATCTGTCCGTCGAGCCGCACAGTCTCGACCACCAGCAGCCCCAGCACCGCAATGAGTAATAGTCGTCTGGCCATGATGTCCCTCCCTCGCACCAGGTTTTTCGGTGATGTTCGCTTTGTACGTATCTTTGTACGTATCACGTAGGGGCGTGTCTTCACACCGCCCCAGGCTTTGTACGTATCACTTTGTACGTATCACGTAGGGGCGTGTCTTCACACCGCCCCAGGCAAAGGGCAAGCTGAACCTTGCCCCTACTGCTGCTGCTGCGAAAATTCCGTCGCGCGGCGGAAGAGCGAAGCGGAAAATGGCCCCAATTAGTTGGAACGGCACTAGAAGCGAAAGAAATAGCTCACCTGCAGATTCCTTCCAGGCGAATCCACCCCGGAACCGTGCAGGCGATAGTTCTTGTCGAGCACGTTCTCCAGGATCCAGATGAACTCCGAGTGTTCGCTCAGGCGATAGCCGCCGCGGAAATTGAGGGTTGCAAAGCCCGGAGTCCCGGTGAACATCGGCGCGCTTTCGACGCCGGCGCCCAGCACGCGGTCTTGCACCTGCACTAGGGTCTCGCCGGTGGCAAGCAGCCGACCTCCCTCGACCAGCCCGCGGGCCACGGCCCCGTTATTGAAGAACGACGCGATCGAACTCCTGGACCGCGTAGCCCCGATCCGCTGGTCGGCCAGTTCGAGCGACGAGAGCCGGTCCTGCTTATCCGACCAGTAGGTGAAGGTCTCAAACCAGTAAGGCTTGCTTGCCGGCTGCCACCGCACCGAGAAGATGCCATGCAGCGGGGGCAGTCCGCCTTCAATGTCCGGCGCACCACTGGTCTGCCGGTCGATCCCGCGGAGGTATGAAACATTTCCGGCGAGCGATAGCGTCGAAGTCGCTTTCACCCGGGCCTCCGCTTCGAAGCCACGGATGCGGACGCGGCCGATGTTGGTGCGCGTAATGACCGGCCGCGGGTCCACCGCCGTAATCACCGCCCCGGAAGCTAACTGCTGGATAATCGTCGCGCCGCCGATCGTCTGCCCCACTGCCCCGGGAGGCAGAATGAGCGCCCGCTTGGTGATGAAGTCCTTCAAACTGTATTGGAAAGCGCTTAGCGAACCCTGGACGCGCCCGGCATGCAGGCGCACGCCCCCCTCGTAGTCCCACAGCGATTCCGGCGACAACTGTTGCGCCGGTCGGCCCGTGGACACGGCCGAGCTGTTGGCGGTGGTGCCGATCAAGCCGCCGGCCCTGGCCGCCTGATCAGGCGACGCTTCAAAGCCGTTCGAAGTCAGTCCAACCGAGGAAAAGTCGGTGCTGTTGGGCGCCCGGAAGCCGCGCGATACTGAACCGAAGACGGTCAGAAACCGCAGCAGGCGATAAGAAGTGCCCGCCTGGAACGTGACGTCGTCGAGCGTGGTGGAAAAATCCGGCACGGTCGGTTGCCCGCCCACAAACGGGTTCTTGCCAGCAAAAGTCCGGAAGCGGATGCGGCTATAACGCACGCCCGCCTGGGTGCGCAGCCGGCTTGAAAACCACTCCGACGTGTGCCCGGCAAAGAGCCCGTAGCTGACGTACCGACTGCCGTCCGGCAAACGTCCACGCACGGTGGCGGTGGCGCCGGTGGAGGGATTGAGCGTCCCGGCGGCGGCGTCAAGATATTCGTCATAAGCCTCGCCGCCGAACAGCATCACGTGGTGGCTGCCGATATGCGTCGTCGCCTGCAGTTGGTAACCGAACACCGCCGTGACGCTATCGTCTTCGGTGATCGTCGCCAGCCGATTGCCGCTGCCGCCCTGGAAGCGCCGATCATCGCGTTGCCGGTTGTAGGAGAACGTACCCTGGAGCGTGTCCAGCCACCCCAGCCGTTGTTTCTCGTACCGGGCGTAGAAGAAATCGAGTACTTGTGGGTCGAAGGAGTTGATCAGGTTGCCATTCCCGCCATTGAGCTGATCATACCGGCGTCCGCCGCGTTGCTCGCCATGGTGGTAGGTCAGGCTCAGCGTCTGGTCGGGCCGCGCGTTCCAGAACATGCGCAGATAGCTCCCCCATTGAGTGAAGGCTGTATCCTGCAACCGTTCGCCGAGCCAGCTCGACGGCAACCCGAGGAAGCGCGTGACCGCAGCGTGAGAGTCGCCGCCGTCGCCGGCCCGAATGTCCTGGCCGCGCCGATAGGAGCCGCCTCCCAGCAAGTGCCAGTTGTCCCTCCCGTAAGAAAGCCGGAGGCTGCTGGCGCCCGCCAGGTCTGCGCTGCGGAAGAAAGGCACAACTTCTCCGTGGAACTCGCTCTTGCCCGGCGCCATGAACGGCCGTGCCGGCAGCAAATTGAGCGTGCCGCCCAGGCTGTCGCTTCCGTACTGCATCGAGTTTGGCCCGCGGGACACCTCGACCCGCTCGATAAAGCTCGGGTCAACGGTCGCCAAATACTGGTTCGGCCCGGGCCGAAAGGTTGAATTATTGAAGCGCACGCCGTCAATCAGGTGGAGCACCTGCTGGCCGGTGAGACCGCGGATCAAAACAGCTCCCTGGTGGCTGGTGGTCTGTTGCACCTGCACGCCCGGCTCTTCCCGCAGCACTTGCGGCAAAATCAAGCCCGGGCGCAGTGGGCGTTGTTCCGGTCCCACGATGCTCAGACCGTTCGGCACGCTCACCGCATCTTCAGGGAGCCCGCGAGATGCCGTCACGGTAACGGAGCTGGTCATCGTGCCCACGCGCAAGGTGAGCACCAGCTCGACCGGATCCGCTGTGGTGGTGTCCACCGCAGCGGAGGCCATCTCCAGCCCCGGCTGCCGCGCCACCACTTCGTAGCGCCCTCGCGGCAGGCCCGACAGGACAAAATTCCCTTCTTCGTCGGCATTCGTTGTGGCTATTGGCGTTCCTGTGCCGCGGTAAAGCGTTACCGCGGCCCCGGGAATGACGCCCCCGGACTCGTCCAGGACGCGACCGCGCAACGTGGCCGTGGGATTGCCCAAAACCGGAGGAGTGTAAAGTAGAATGGCGGCTAGTGCCGTTCCAACTATTTGGGGCCACTTTCCGCAAGTCACACGGCATGCTTTATTGATCATATAGGATCGAGATATCTAGGCTCATCAAGTTGGAACGGCACTAGAAGCGCGCGGCCGATAGACAACCTGGGCATCATGATTGCCAGTGTCCTCCGGAAGTATTCGGGCGCGGCTAGTTGCAACTAAGTTGCAACTAGATAAACCCCACTATACGCCCCCCCAATGTCGAGTGTCAAGTAGAGATTTTGGAGGAGCATCCCAAGACGCCGGTGGCGGTTTCCTCAGGGATTAGGGCTTGGCTCCGTCGGACTGGCAGCGGGCGCACAAACCGCCGACTTCCACGCGAATATCGGCGATCAGGAACCTCTTCTCCCGCTTGATCTGCCCTTCCAGCCGATCCAGCAGTTCGCTGTGCAGCTCTTCCACCCGAGCGCACTTCCTGCAAGCTAGGTGCAAGTGGTGCCGCCCGGGCTTCACCTCATAGTAATGCTGCCCGCCATGCAGGTGCATGAGGTCAAGCTCGTCCACCAGGCCATGCTTCTTGAGCATGCCCAGGGTGCGATAGACGGTGACTCGGTCCACTTTGCGGTCAAGCTTGCGGGCACGCTCGAGCAGGGTTACGGCATCCACATGCTCGCCGGAAGTCTCAATCACGCGGAGGATGGCCTTGCGCTGGCGCGTCATGCGGACGCCTTTGGCGAGGAGCTGCGCTTCCAGATAACCTTCCGGCACCGTAGCACGTTCGGGCATGATGAGCTCCAATGAAATTCTCTTCCGAGATTAGACGAGCCATACGTGGAAGTCAATGCAAGGCGCTTTGCCGTAGTGGGTCAGTTTCCGGGAAGCCGACTTCTGGGGAGTAATCCGATTCGCCGAGCTACAAAGCCATCAGTACGACACACCTGGTGTCTTCCGTAGATACGTATTGTCAGCTAGCTGTTTGAGCATAAAGACGGCCACATCAGCTCGGGAGATCTTTGCCGTGAAGAACCAGTGGCCGATGTTCATCCCCTCTCGACAGACGCCTCTTCGCGGTCCATTTGTGAGGGCAGCGGGGCGCACAATCACCCAGTCAAGCATGCTGTCTTTGATGATCCTCTCCTGAACCTCTTTGTCCGCAAAAATATTCCGCAGCAATAGTGGAATCAAAATGTAATTGTAGAGAAATCCCAACTGCCCTTTGCTCTCGCCGATGCCCAGCGAAGACTCGCAAACGAAGCGCTTCACGCCAAGCTTTTCCATTGCTTGGACAATATTCTGCGTGCCGTCGGAGAGAATGGTTTTCTTCCTAAAGAGAATCATAAGGGCCAAGACCGGCAGCCCAACTCGAACAAACCACTCCAATGGCCTGGATAGCGGCACTGCCGCGGCGAACACCTGGCAGATGACCGCTAGAACGACGATCGCTCCCGCGCGCACTCTTATGCCCAGAGCTGACAACACGGCGTCTTGGCCGCTGATCGCCGCCTCCACGGAAACGTAGTTCAAGATGTCCCCCTTCATGACACTCAGATTCTTGTGTGTGGTTCGGACCTTCGCGGGCTCGCGCGCAAAGGCAGTAACAACGTGTCCCTGCTCCAGCGCCTGTTCAACCAGCGCTCGACCTGTTCCGCCGGTTGCACCGAAGATGAGCAATTTCACTGCGGTCGTCCCTCTGCAATCTCGCACTACTATCTACGAGCAACCAGTCGAAGTGAAGCGAATTTTTCGTTACTTGCGCTTCTCCTGTTGCCATCCCCGGATAGCTCCCGGTAAACGCCCTTCCAGGAAACTGACCCACTACCCGCTTTGCCCCGCGAAGTCGCTTGGTTGGCTTATCTGACTCGGGCTATAATGCCACCGCGCATCGAAATTCTTTTTCCTTTTTTTCATCGGCCATTGAGTCTTCCAGGAGTTTCCATGAGCTATGGACGCATTCAAGGTCATCTGAGCCGGGGTGAAATGGTGCTGCTCGATGGCGGCGTCGGCACGGAGATCTACCGCCGGGGCGTGTACTGGCGTTCGAACGGTATCGAGCGCAACCCGGAGGTGGTTCGCCAGGTGCACGCCGACTATATCGCCGCCGGCGCCGACGTCATCACCACCAATACCTTCCAGCTCACTCGCCGGAGTTATTTGAACCTCTTCCATGACATCGAGCACATGCGCCACATCGGCCCGGAGGGCCTGGAGAACAAGGCTGAAATGCTGGTGCGGCGGGCGGTCGAGCTGGCGCGCGAGGCACGGGAGCAATTCCGGTCTGCCACCGCCGGGGAAGTTGCCATCGCCGGTTCCATCTCGCCGTTGCAGCATTGCTTCCGGCCGCAGCTCGCTCCGCCGAACGATGAGCTGCGCACCGAGCATGGCGAAACCATTCAACAACTCAAAGAGTCGGGAGTGGATTTCCTTCTGCTCGAAACCATGAACAACATCCGCGAGGCGGTCGTGGCTTCCGACGTCGCCCGCACCAGTAATCTTCCCTTCTGGGTGAGCTTCGCCGTGCGCGAAGGGGGGAAGTTGCTCAGCCGCGAAAGCGTTGCCGGCGCTGCCAAAGCGGTCGAACCATACGGCCCGGAAGCCATCCTGGTAAACTGTGGCCCCATCGAAGACATCACCCTTGCTCTCAGCGAGCTGGCGGGCGCGACCCGGCGGCCGATCGGCTGCTATGCCCATATCGGCCGCTACCATCCGCCAAGCTGGAAACACGCTTTTTTTCCGCGCTTTGCTGAGACCGACCAAGTTCCCCCGGAAAAATATCTCACCGCCGCCGGGCAATGGGCAGCCATGGGCGCGCAGATCATTGGCGGCTGTTGCGGAACGACTCCGGCTCACATCCAGGCATTGAAGGTTGGCTTGCCGAAATCCTGTCCGCCACGGCAGGCGTCCCGAAGCGTCGGCGCGAGATAGGAGGCCGCCCATGAGCTATGCTGCCGTCAAGACTCGGATGGAACGCGGAGAGATGATCATTTTGGACGGCGCCATTGGCACGGAAATGTGCCGCCGCGGATTGACCTGGGAAGGACACAAGGTCGAGAGCGAGCCGGACGCTATCCGTTCCATTCACGCCGACTACATCCTGGCCGGGGCGGACATACTTTCGACAAACACCTTTCAGCTCGCCAAGCGGAGCTTCCTGAACCACTTTGCCGATCTTGAGCACATGCGCCACATCGGCGCGCAGCATCTCGAAACCTGCGCTGCCGGCCTCATCCGCGAGGCCGTCCAATTGGCTCTCGAGGCGCGCCGGCGCTCTTCCCGGCCCGCGGAGGTTGCCGTGGCCGGCGCCATGACAACGCTGGAATGGTGTTTCCGGCCGGACTTGGCCCCGGAAGAAAACGCGATGCGAGCCGAATATCGCGAAATTATCTCCCACTTCAAAGCGGCCGGCGTCGATTTGATGCTCTTTGAGACCGTAAACCGCTGGCAGGAGGCGACGGTGGCGTTGGAAGCGGCGCGCGAGCTGGACATCCCGGCGTGGGTCAGCTTTGTGCCGGACTGGCGGGCGCGGTTATTGAGCGGCGAATCCATCGCCCGGATGGTTTGCCAGCTCGAGCCTCTCGCCCCTGATGCCATCCTGTTCAATTGCGCGCCGCCTGGCGATTGCACGCTGGCGTTGCGCGAACTGGCAAAGCACTCCAAGCGCCCCTTCGGCGCCTACGCCCACATCGGCCGCTTCGACCCGCCGGATTGGATGTTCACCGACGAATATCCGCCTGAAAAATATCTTGAGGCAGCCACCGAGTGGGTCGCTCGAGGGGCACAGCTCATTGGCGGCTGCTGTGGAACCACACCGGATCACATCCGGTTGCTCAAGGACGCCCTCCCCAGGCGCGCGGCCGTGCACGCCTGAGCTCTCCGGCGGCGCCTGACGACGCGCCCAATGGCTTCGTGATTCCCCGACCGCTCTTAGGCCACTCTGCTTTCCGCCATCGCCGCCTCGTAGCCCGCGCTGACGTAATAGATGGCTTTGTCAAAGAATTGATCCACGAGGTGAAAAAGCTCCAGTTCCTGGAGCAACTCGATAGCGGTATCGGCGATCCCCTCCATCCTGAGAAATTCCCACAAGTGCTCCTTGGTCAGCGCCAGGGCGTAGATGACCTGGCTG
>DATBWB010000113.1 GCA_036514995.1 Candidatus Acidiferrales bacterium | reverse complement strand
GAGCCGCGCCGGCGATGGCTCGCCCCGATGCGATCGGGGCGAGGCCGGAAAAAATTTCCGCTCTTTTCCACACTGAGGAACTTGTCCTGATCCCGCAGGGCGGGACGAAGGAACTTGTCCTGAGCTTGCCGAAGGATGCGCATCCTCGACATCATCCGAAAAAAACGGGATGGGCTCGAGTTGAGCCGCGACGAGATTTTGGCCTTCGTTGAGGGCTACACCCGAGAGCAGTTGCCGGACTATCAAGCTTCGGCGTTGCTGATGGCAATCTACTTTCAAGGTCTCACTCGCCGCGAGACTGCCGACTTGACGGAGGCCATGCTCCGTTCCGGGGAGGTGCTTGACCTGAGCGGCCTGCCGGGGAGGAAAGTGGACAAGCACTCGACCGGCGGGGTGGGCGACAAGACATCGCTCGTCATTGCTCCCATCGCCGCCTCAGCCGGCGTGATCGTCCCGATGATCTCCGGCCGCGGACTGGGGCATTCCGGCGGCACTCTGGATAAACTCGAATCCATCCCCGGCTTTCGCGTCAATCTATCGCTCCAGGAATTCCGGAAAATGCTCGAAACCGTGAATTGCGGGCTGATCGGCCAGACGAAAGAGATTGCCCCGGCCGATAAGCGCATCTACGCCCTGCGCGATGTCACGGCGACGGTGGAAAGCAAATTTCTCATCACTGCCTCGATCATGAGCAAGAAGCTGGCGGAAGGGATTGACGGGCTGGTCCTCGACGTGAAAACCGGTTCCGGGGCGTTCATGAAACGGCTGGAAGATTCGCGCGAGCTGGCCGGGCTCATGGTGGAAATCGGCAAACGGGTTCAGAAGAAAGTCGTCGCGCTGATCACCGACATGGACCAGCCGCTCGGGAACGCGGCCGGCAATTCGCTCGAAGTCATCGAGTCGGTCGAAACGCTCAAGGGCGGTGGCCCACGCGATCTGCGAGAACTTTGCCTGGAGTTGGCCGGCTGGATGCTCGTTCTGGGGGGGAAGTCCAGCAACCTGGCGGAAGGAAGAAAAAAAGCGGCTCAAGAAATTGCGAGCGGGCGCGCGCTCGAGACATTTCGAAAAATCGTCGAATTGCAAGGCGGTGACCCGCAGGTCCTGGACGACTACAGGCGATTGCCGACGGGCAAGAAACAATGCGTCATTGCCGCCGAGGCGGACGGAATCGTGGAAAGCATCGAGTGCGAGCTGCTCGGAATCGCCTGCTGCCGCCTCGGGGCCGGACGCGAACGGGTGGAAGACCGGATTGATCCGGCGGTGGGCCTGATCGTCCACCGCAAGGTGGGCGACCGAGTCAGCCGGGGCGAGCCGCTGGTCACGCTCCATTACAACGACGATGCCAAAATGGAAGCGGCTCGCGCCATGGTGACGGCTGCGTACCGGATGGGGGGGAGGTCGCCCGCCCGGCGGCCGCTTGTTTTTGAGACCTTGGAATAAAAATCGCTACGCCTGCCCCGCCGTGGGCGGGGCCGGGAGGAGATGATATGTGGCGGCTTTCCGGTCTGCTCGGAATATTGGCCATGCTGGCGATTGCTTACGTTTTTTCGACGAATCGCCGCGCCATCCGCTTGAAGACGGTACTCTGGGGGCTGGGCTTGCAGTTTGCTTTTGCGCTTTTCGTGCTCAAGACCCAGGTCGGCCGGAGCATATTTCGGGTAGCCGGCGATGCGGTGAATCAGCTCCTGAGTTATTCCTTCGCCGGGTCGAAATTTGTTTTCGGCCTCCTCGGCGAGAAAGGTTCCTCGCTCGGTTTTTATTTTGCTTTTCAAGTCCTGCCCACGATCATCTTTGTGGCCGCGCTTTTTGCGGTGCTCTATTACTTCGGGGTCATGCAGGTGATTATCCGCGCCTTCGCCCGGGTGATGACGGCCGTGATGGGGGCGAGCGGCGCAGAATCGCTGAACGTGGCGGCGAGCATCTTTATGGGGCAGACAGAAGCTCCACTGACGATCCGGCCCTATCTTCCGGAGACAACCCGCTCCGAGCTGATGACGATCATGACATCCGGGATGGCGCACGTCTCCGGAGGAATTATGGCGGCCTATATTCTCTTCGGCATCGAGGCCAAACACCTGCTCACGGCGGTTATCATGACCGCTCCGGGGACGATCTTGATGGCCAAAATGTTTGTGCCCGAAACCGAGCACCCGAAGACGGCCGGCAAAGTGGAACTGGAGGTCGGCAAGACGGATGTGAATTTCCTCGGAGCCGTCGCGCGCGGCACCGGCGACGGCATGCACCTGGCCATCAATGTGGCGGCGATGCTCATCTCCTTTCTGGCGTTGATTGCGCTGGCGAACGGAGTCCTGGGCGGGTTGCACAATTTTTTTGGGCGCTATGGCTTCGGCTCTTTTCCGAGCAGCCTGGAGATGATCTTCGGCTGGGTTTTTGCTCCGGTGGCGTGGCTGATCGGCGTGCCGTGGCGCGACTGCGCGACGATCGGCAACCTGCTCGGGACGCGCATGGTTTTGAATGAACTGATCGCCTATTCGCAACTCGGGCCGCTCAAGGCGGCGCTAGACCCGCGCTCCTTCACCATCGCCACCTTTGCCCTTTGCGGCTTCGCCAATTTCGGTTCCATCGGCATTCAAATCGGCGGCATCGGCGCGCTTGCTCCCGACCGAAAGAACGATCTCGCCCGGCTCGGTTTGCGGGCCATGCTGGCCGGCACGATGGCCAACCTGATGTCCGCCTCGATTGCCGGAATTCTGCTATGATGCGCGCCATGGCGTCCGGGGCGAGGCCCAGTCTTGCATATCAGCGCGCAGAAAAGGGGGCGAGGTACGTCCTCAAGAGAACGCGGCTGCGTCCGAAGATCGGGCTTGTGCTCGGCTCGGGCCTGGGCGCGTTTGCCGACGAACTGACGCAGGCGAGACGGATACCCTATCAAAAGATTCCGGGCTTCCCGTGTTCCACCGCCGTTGGCCACGCCGGCGAGCTGGTGATCGGAAAAGTGGGAGAAATTCCGGTGGCGGTGATGAGCGGCCGCGCTCACTTCTACGAAGGGTATTCGCTCCAGGAAGTTACGTTGCCCGTGCGCGTGTTTGGCCGGATGGGAATCCGCTCGGTGATCCTCACGAATGCCGCCGGGGGGATCAACCGGCAGTTCAGCGAGTGCGGGCTCGTGCTGATCCGCGACCACATCAATCTGCAGGGCTCGAACCCGCTGCTCGGTCCCAACGAGGAAAAGTTCGGCCCGCGCTTCCCAGACATGACCCGCGCCTACTCGAAGCGCTTCCGCAAAATGGCAAGGGAGGAGGCGCAGCGGCTCGGCATCGGATTGAGCGAGGGGGTTTATGCCTGCCTGAGCGGGCCAAGCTATGAGACACCGGCGGAGATTCGGTACCTGGAAAAGATCGGGGCGGACATGGTCGGGATGTCCACCGTGCCCGAGGTGATTGTCGGAAGCCACATGGGAATCGAGGTTCTCGGGATCTCCTGCGTGACGAATATGGCGGCGGGAATTCTCGACAAGCCCATCCATCACGAAGAGGTGCTGGAAGCGGGCGCCAAGGTTCGGGACCAGTTTGTGGCCTTGCTCAAAGCAGTGATTTCCCGCATGGCGGCGGAGCCGGCGTGACGCAGAAAGAAAAACTCATTGCCGCTGCCGAAAGGGCCCGGCTTCGAGCCCACGAACCCTATTCCCATTTCAAGGTGGGCGCGGCGGTGGAGACAGCCGACGGCCAAATCTTCACGGGGTGCAATATTGAGAACTCGACCTACGGCCTTACCGTCTGCGCCGAGCGGGTGGCGATCTTCAAAGCGGTTTCGGAAGGCCACAAAAAGTTCACCCGCATCGCCGTCGCTACCGATACGGAAAAACTGACGCCGCCTTGTGGGGCATGCCGACAAATCATTTGGGAATTTTGCGGGGACATTGAAATCATACTCGCGAATTTGAAGGGAAGGACGAAAAGCTACCGCACCCGCAAACTTTTTCCCAAGCCTTTCGACCATCGCTTCCTGTAGTCTTCCGCTGACCTTCGTTCGGTTGAGGTGCCTCGATGAGATATAGCCTCACGATATTCCTGTTGCTGATTGTCGCAGTAAGCGCTGTGCAGGTTGGCGCGGGGCCGGCGGAAGGGGCGGACTGGCTGCTGGTGGGCGCAAGAATTGTTACCGTCGATCCGGACCATCACGTCCTGGAAAACGGCGCCATTGCCATTCGCCGGGGAAGAATCCTGGCGGTCGGACCGCGCGCGGACCTCGAGCGGAAATACAGCGGCAAAAGGGTGAATTTGACGGGAAAGCTGGTGATGCCCGGCCTGGTCAACACCCACACCCATGCGGCGATGACGCTTTATCGCGGCCTCGCCGATGACCTGGCGTTGCAAGAGTGGCTCGAGAAGTATATTTTCCCGGCCGAGTCGCGCTTTACGACTGCGGATTTTGTCGAGTGGGGCTCGAAGCTCGCTTGCTTGGAAATGATTCGCGGCGGCACCACGACGTTTGCCGACATGTACTACTTCGAAGACCAGGTGGCCAAAGCGGCAGCCGAAGCCGGTATTCGCGGCGTTCTGGGTGAGACGATCATCCATATTCCGGCGCCCGATTTCAAAACGCCCGAAGAGACACTGCGTTTTACAGAGACTTTTCTGAAGCGGTGGCAGGGACATCCCCTGGTGGTGCCGGCGGTCGCTCCGCATTCCATTTATCTCTTGCCAGCGGCCACGCTCCAGGCATCGGCCAAGCTGGCCCGCGATCATCACGCGCCGATCCTCATTCACCTGTCCGAAACCAAGAAAGAAGTCGAGGACTCGCGGCGCGAGCACGGACTTTCCCCGGTAGCCTACCTTGAAAAACTGGGTGTACTCGGTCCGGACGTGCTGGCCGCGCACGGCGTCTGGGTGGACGCGAAGGACATTGCCCTGCTTCAGAAACACGGGGCAGCCATTGCGCACAATCCTTCCAGCAACATGAAGCTGGGAAGCGGCGTGGCACCGGTGGTGGAAATGCTCAAAGCCGGTGTGGTGGTCGGGCTCGGGACCGACGGCGCAGCGAGCAACAATGACCTCAATATGTTCGAGGAAATGGACCTGGCGGCAAAGCTGCACAAGTTGCATCTTGGCGATCCGCGCGCATTGCCGGCGCGACAGGCCCTCGAAATGGCCACCATCCTGGGCGCTCGAGCCCTGGGCATGGGCAAAGAGATCGGTTCGCTCGAAGCAGGCAAGAAGGCAGATCTCATAGTGGTTGCTTTGGACACCGCCCATGCGGTGCCGCTTTACAACGTCGAATCGCAAATCGTCTATGCGCTCAAGGCAAGCGATGTGGAATCGGTGATGGTGGATGGTCGCTGGGTGATGCGGAACCGAAAAATTCTCACTCTTGACGAACAGAAGGTGCTCCGCCAGGCGCGTCAATACGCGGACAAGGTGCGAGCCTCGCTTGGATTACATTGATGCGGTTCGTTGCTGGCGAATCTTGACAGCAGCGTTGCGGACGGTTTCCGGGATATTCCGGTTGACGCTCAGCAGACGGATATCCTGAATGGTCATGAGGTTGAGCAAGCGGAGGGTCAGGTCGATGGGCGTCTTGGGGTTGTTCACGAGGTTGCGGATGATGGTATAGTTTTTCCGAAATTTTCGGTCGGAGGCAATGCTCCGCAGGACTTCCTCACTTACGTTTCTCATCGTCGCAATCGCTTCCACATCGCTCTCGGTCATTCTGGGCGATTGCAGGACCGCGCGCTGCACCACCTTGCTGGCATCGCGGACGAGGATCAGCCTTTCTTCGCGCGTGCCCAGCAAAGCGGTGTGAACACGTTCGCCGACCTTCATCCGCGAGATGCGGAGCATCAGACTTTCTTTCTCTGCATCATCAACCTCTTCTTCCGTAGCGGCAACCGGCGCCGGCTCGCGGCTGAACTCGGCGCGCAGTTCGACCACCCGCGCCCGCTGTTCGCCGGTTAGCTTTCGGTTCTTCGCCAAAGCTTCAAGGATCGCCGGGGTCCGGCTGATAAGTTCCAGATCGTCAAGGACCAAGCCGACGAGTGCGAGGGGAAGATGCCCTGCCACTTTGATCAACACATCCGCGGGGCAATGGGAATGGCTTAGGAGGGCTTCCAGCAGGGGCTGTTCGAGAGGATCTTTGCCGGCAGCGTATCGAAGCAGCTCAGGAGCAGCATCGCGTTCGGAGCAAGCTCGGAGAAGTTGCTTCGCGGTTAGCCGCCCAAGCGCTTGGCGCGCGGCCCTGGCCAGTTCCCGGTCGGAGTCGCAAGCAAGAACGGCCAGGATCTCAACCTGCTCCTGAGGGGAGACGGGCAGTTCACCCTGCACCGCCTTTTGGCGAATCACCTCGGGTGCAGACCCAGCTCGAATATTTTCCAGGATTTTTCGTTCCGCCATGGCCGACTACGGGTTGCCTTTCAGATCCTTTTGCGTCAGCGTCAAGCTGCGCGACTCTCCCGGGCGGCCAAGCGGGGGAAGGGTTTCCCCGTTCAAGGTGAGGACAACCGCACTGGCATCGGAGGACTTAAGTTCGATAATGTCTTTGGCCTTCACGCGGCGCGAGTCCGGCGGGCGAAGCAGCCGGTCAATCTGCCGCACGCCGTCAGCGGTGACCGTAACTCGCGTTTCTCCGAGCACATCAATTTGCAAATCGAGTTCGGTGAGCGTCGGCGCAGCGGCAGAAGTTTGCCCGGCAGGGGCAGGAGCAGCGCCGGGCAGGCCTTGAACTTGCTCCGGCGGCCGGATTTCGGCGGAGGCAGGCAAACCCGACGAGCCGGGAGCGGAACCGGCTTGGGAAGAAACCGGCACCGATGAAGGAATGACTGCCTGGGTATCGGTTGACCGGGTGAGGCGTCCCAGGACAGTCGGTCCGTATCGCCGGGCGAGATGGAGCCCGCCCCAGGCTATCCCGGCAATAACCAGAACGCAGGCCACAGCAAAAAGAATGAGCTGGATGCGGGCGCTCCTGGCATCGGCTTCCAGGATGGGCTTGACGTCATGCTCATCGTGATGAACGAGCCCATAGTCGGCCAGGAACTTGTCTTCGTCCAGGCCAAGATATCGAGCGTAGGCGCGGACAAATCCGCGGTTAAAAATGCCGCCGGGCAGGCGATCGAAGGCTTCCTTTTCAAGCGATTCCAGAAAGCGCACACTGATCTTGGTGGCGGCAGCAATCTCCTCGAGGGCCACGCCGCGCATTTCGCGCTCGCGCCGCAGATTTTCGCCAAAAGAGGTCATCCAAGGCTCCGAGCCTCGATTCGCACCGGTTGCGGTCATCATAAGTACAGGCCCAAGCGGGTGTCAAACAGTTTCGGGAGGGGGCAACGGCGGGCGTTGCGTGGTCTCGAAGCGCAGCCTATAATAGCGGCCGCTGCATTTCGGGCTGAATGGTGGACGAGCCACAGAACGCCGACCGGACCGAACGGCGCCGATCGCCGCGGCCAGAGCGCCCTGCTCCTCCTACTGTCCACGATATCTTGGCGCCCGGGGAACTTTCCGTCTTCCACGAAGTAGGCAAGGCGCTCACCTCGACCCTCAAGCTGGACGAAGTTCTGAAGACGATCATGGAGAAGATCCATGAGTTTCTTCACCCCGACACCTGGTCGCTGCTGCTGCTGGATGAGGGGGCGCAGGAGCTTTACTTCGAGATTGCCACCGGCGACGCTGCTGCCAAACTGAAAGACGTTCGACTCAAGCTGGGGCAGGGCATTGCCGGCTGGGTGGCGCAGACGGGCGAGGCGGTGGTGGTTCCCAACGTGCGCGAAGATGCGCGCTTCCTTTCGCAGGTGGATAAGATGACGCAGACGACGACGGAATCCATCGTCTGCGTGCCGGTCCGCAGCAAACAGCGAATCCTGGGCGTCATCGAGCTGGTCAACTGCATCAGCGGGGACAGCTTTGGCCGGCGCGAGATGGCGCTGCTTCAGGCATTGGCCGATTACGCTGCCATCGCCATCGAGAACGCCCGCCACATGGAGCGCATCCATGAGCTGACCATCACCGACGATTGCACCAGCCTCTTCAACGTCCGCTACCTTCACGTGGTGATGGACAAAGAGATCCATCGGTCGAGCCGCCACGGGCAAGAGTTTTCCGTCATTTTCATTGACCTTGACAATTTCAAGGGGATAAACGATCAACACAGCCACCTCGTCGGCAGCCGGCTGCTGGCAGAAATTGGCCAGCTCTTGAAAAACCACTGCCGCCTGATTGACTACGCCTTTCGCTATGGTGGCGACGAGTTTGTAGTTCTGCTGCCCCAAACCAGCAAGGAAGCCGCTGCCGTGGTGGCTCGCCGGCTGCACCACCTCATTTCCGAGATGGTTTTTTTGAAGGAGGAGGGGCTCAATCTGAAGATTACAGCCAGCTTGGGCATCGCCTCCTACCCCACGGACGCCAAAACAAGGATGGAGCTGCTGCGGCTGGCTGACCAGGCGATGTACTTGGTCAAAAACACGAGCAAGAACAACGTCGCGGCGGCGAACTTCGGTATCCTTCCGGAGCTGCAAAGCAAAGGTTGATTCAGCTTTTTGTTCATGCTAGGGTAGCCCGACGCGAGCGGAAGTGGTTTTTCTATTCCTTGTCATCAGACGGAGGCGGAGATGGCCTACGAAGCGCTGGGAATGATTGAGACGCGCGGGCTGGTGGGCGCGATTGAGGCGTCCGATGCGATGGTGAAAGCCGCCAATGTGGTCCTTATCGGAAAAGAGTATATTGGTGCCGGATACGTGACGGTGATGGTGCGGGGCGACGTAGGGGCGGTGAAGGCGGCCACTGACGCCGGGGCGGCGGCAGCTCGTCGGGTGGGCGAGCTGGTAGCGGTGCACGTCATCCCCCGGCCGCACGAAATGGTGGAAAAGATTCTGCCGGGCGGCGGCGCGCCTCCGGGGGGTGGCAAGAAATAGAACTCCCCGCCTGAGGCGGACGAGACTGCGCAACCCTTGCTGTTAGAGGCCTATGATTCGAGACGCTGACCTGGTTTCGGTGCAGATGGCGCGCGACCTGGTCGAGCGGGCGGACGAGGCGCAGAAGCGATTTGCCGCGTTCACACAAGAACAGGTGGACGCGGTGATTGATGCGGTGGCCGAGGCCGCCACCCAGGCGGCTGAACCGTTAGCCCGCCACGCGGTAGAAGAAACGGGCTACGGCAACGTCAAAGACAAAATCAAGAAAAATCTCTTCTCGTCAGTGGATGTGTACAAAGCCATCCGGCCGATGCGCACGGTAGGCATCCTGCGCGAGGACAGGGAAAACGGCATCATCGAGGTAGCGGTGCCGGTCGGCGTGGTGGCGGCCATCATTCCTTCCACCAACCCCACCTCGACGGCGATCTACAAAACACTGATTTCACTCAAGGCGCGCAACGGCATCGTGCACAGCCCCCATCCCGCGGCGCATGGTTGCATCTGCACCGCGGTGGACATCATGACGAAAGCGGCGCTCCAGGCAGGCGCGCCCGAAGGCTTGATCGGTTGCATGCGGAATCCCACGATGGCGGGCACGCAAGAATTGATGCGCCACCCGCGGACGAGCGTGATTCTGGCAACCGGAGGCACAGGGCTTGTGCGCGCGGCCTATAGCTCCGGCAAACCAGCTTTTGGTGTGGGCCCGGGCAATGTGCCTGCCTATATCGAACGCACCGCCAATCTCCGCAAGGCGGTGGCGGATATCATCACCGGCAAAACCTTTGACTACGGGACCTTATGCTCGGCCGAGCAGGCGATCCTGGCGGACCGCAGCATCAAAGATCAGGTTATCGAGGAGTTGCGGCAGCAGGGCGCCTATTTTCTCTCTCCGGGCGAAATCGACATGCTCGGGAAGATCGTCATCCTGCAACCAGCTTTCACTGCCAACCCGAAGATTGTGGGGAAACACCCGGCGGTGATTGCCGAAATGGCCGGCATCCAGGTGCCCTCCGCTACGCGAGTTCTCATCGCTCCCCTCGAAGGCGTCGGTAAGCAGTTTCCGCTGTCGGCTGAGAAGCTCTCTCCCATTCTGGCCTTTTACACGGTGGAGAATTGTCATCAGGCAGCCGAGCTTGCCACGAGCTTGCTCCGGTTCGGCGGACTCGGCCACACCTGCGCGATCCATTCCAACAACGAAGAAGCGATCCTGGAATTTGGCAAGGCGGTCCCGGCCTTTCGTGTGGTGGTGAATACGCCGGCAGTCCACGGTTCCATTGGATATTCGACACGACTGTTTCCGGCCATGACGTTGGGTTGCGGCGCGGTCGGGAACAACATCACTTCCGACAATATCGGTCCCCAGCACTTGATGAACATAAAGCGGATCGCGCACGAATCGCGTGCGGTCGAGCCGGTGACCGATCATGTGCCCATGCCGCCCCGAAGCTTTCGAGCGGCAGCGGGCGGGTCAGTGGCTGCGGCGCCGGCTCCGGACCGGGCCATCATTGCGCGGGTGGTTGAACAGTTTCTGTCTCAACGGGGAATTCCCCGCGGCGGCGGGCCGGCGGCGGCGAGCGCTCCATCGCGGCCAGCCGGGCCGGCCGCCGAAGAAAGTCCTTCGGGGGCAAGCCCAGCTTCGGCTGCGCCGCCGGTGGCGGTGGCCGAGTTTGTGAGTGAAGCCGACGTGCTGGCGGCGATTTCCCGGCGCGAGAAAATTTGGATCGGGCCAGGGACGATCGTCACTCCTTCGGCGCGGGAAATCGGAACCGAGAAGGAGGTCCTCATCGAGACGGACCAGATGCCGGCCGGCCGCTTCCGGACAAGCGGGGCCGCTTCCAGCCGCGAGGGCTGACCCAGCCCATGCGCTGGATCCTTTCCCAGACCAATCCGGAAATTGTTTTTCGACTCGAAAAGGCCCTCGAGATTCCTCAACGATTTGCCCACCTGCTTGTCCTTCGGGGGATCAACGACCCGGAAACGGCTGCTCGCTTCCTCCATCCCGAAATGCGGCACCTGCATGACCCGTTTTTGATGGCGGGGATGGCGGAGGCGGTGGAGCGGCTGCTTGGCGCGGCTCGTCGCAAGGAACCCATTCTCATCTACGGCGACTACGATGTGGATGGCACCATGGGGATCGTTGTCCTGCGCGAGTCCCTTGAACGGGTGGGGGCAAGCCCGGATTTTTACATTCCGAAGCGGCTGGTCGAAGGCTACGGGATGCGCAGCGAGGTGGTGGAGGAAGCAGGGCGGCGCGGGGTGAAGCTCATTATCAGTGTGGACACGGGGATTCGGGCGGCGCCAATTGTGGCGCGGGCGCACGAGCTCGGGATCGATTGCATCGTCACCGATCACCACCTGCCCGAGGAAAGATTGCCGCCGGCGCGCGCCGTGCTTAATCCGAATCGCCCGGATTGCCCCTATCCGGACAAAAATCTCTGTGCTGTGGGAGTGGTCTTCAAACTGGTTCAAGCGCTCTTTGAGCGGGCTCGATTGGAAGGCCGCGAGAAGCTGCTCCACTCTTTTCTCAAGTTGGTAGCGCTCGGAACGATTGCGGATGTTGTGCCGCTGGTCGGAGAAAACCGCATTTTTGCCAAAGTGGGGCTCGAAGGTTTGCGATGGCCGGCAAATCCCGGCCTGAAGGCTTTGCTCGGCGTGGCCGGCGTCGATTTGAACAAGCTAACGAGCTACGACGTCAGCTTCCGCATCGGGCCGCGCATCAATGCGGCCGGGCGCATGGCCGATGCGAGCAAGGTCATCGAACTTTTTACGACCAAGGTTCCCGAACGGGCCGGGGAAATTGCGGAAGAACTCAATCGCCTGAACGCCGAACGGCAGCAAGCGGAGGAGAGGATCCTCGAGGAGATTCTGGATCGTGTGGCCGGAAATCCGTCGCTTGCCGAGGAGCACGTGCTGGTTTTCGCGGGAGAGAACTGGCACCGCGGCGTGGTGGGGATTGTTGCTTCGCGGATTGTCGAGCGTTTTCACCGGCCCGCGTTGGTCTTCTCGGTCGAAGGGGATCCGCTGCGGCGAGCGCATGGGTCGGGGAGATCGCTTCCGGCGTTTGATTTGCTTGCGTGTCTGGACTCGGCCGCTGATCTGTTTGAGCGCTACGGTGGCCATCGCCTCGCAGCCGGATGCTCTCTCGAGGAGGCAAAGCTGCCGGAGCTGCGGCAGCGGCTCAATGGTTTTGCACGGGTGCGGATCAGGCCGGCTGATTTGGAGCCGACTCTGAGCATTGACGAGGAAATCCAGCTCAGTGAGATCACGACGGAATGGCTGGAAGCCATTTCGCTCCTGCAACCGTTTGGCAATGGCAATCCGGCTCCGAGATTTGTGGCGCGTGGATTGCGCGTGACTTCTGCAGCTCGCCTGCTGAAAGAGAAACACGCCGCCATCCAGGTCAGCGATGGCGAGCGGGAGATGGAAGCGGTGGGCTGGAATATGGCTTCGAGACTTGTTACGCTCGAACGAGGCTGCTCACTCGATCTTGCTTTTGAGGTCGAGAAAACCGATTTCGGCCGCCTGGGTCCGTTCCGGTTAATCATCCGCGATCTTCACTGCTGAGAGAAACCCCTGCCGATTTCGTTTTTGCTTGCACACCTCGGGTATGGATAAGGTTCGTCAGGGAGAAGAGCGCTCCGTATTTCCCGGGCGGGGATTCGCTTTTGAGGGGAGTTACCACCGTCCTGGAAAGCTGCCAAGCTGCCTTGTGCCCCCGTGGATGCATCTCCTATACTGGTTGGTGAGCATTCGATGCTGCTCGGCAATCAGGATCGGATCAACAAGTTGCGGCGTTGGTCGGCAATGGTGGCGGTCGCGCTGGTCATGGTCATCGTCGGAGTGTATCTCTACCGCCAACGACAGGTGAGCCTGGCTCGCAAGTCGCTTCCTCCACCCGTTCCGGCAAGCGTGGGCCAGCGTTCGGCGGAATTTACGTTTTCCAAGATAGACCGGGGACGGACCCTCTTCACGATTCATGCTTCGCGTGCCACCGAGTTCAAAGACAGCAAGAAAAGCCTCCTTGAGGACGTCTCCATTGTGATTTTTGGGAGCGACGGCTCTCGGCACGACCGGGTGGCCTCTTCGCGCTGTGAATATCTTGCCGAGCAAGGTGAAATTTCTTGCCCCGGCTCCGTGCAAATCACTTTGCAGAGCGCGAAGGCGGCAGGCAGGAAGGAATCCGGCGGGCCCGATTCGGCCGAGCCGTTTTGGATGACCGCTTCCGCGGTTCGCTTCCTGGAAGAATCAGCGCTGGGATCTACCGACCAGGTGGTCACATTTCGTTTTGCGGGCGGCCACGGACGGGCCAAGGGTCTGAGCTACCGCGCCCGCGAGGGAATTCTGCGGTTGGAACACAACGTTGAGATCACGGCTGAGCGACGTGAAGATGGCCGGGAAGCGCCGGTGACGTTGCGCGGAAGTGCGCTTGAATTTCGACGCGCCAGCAATCAGGTGCGGGTTTTTCCGCCCGTGGAAGTTCGCCAGGCAGGCCGGCGGATGAGTGCCGGCTCGTTTATCGCCCAGCTCGATTCGAGGATGCGGCCGGTGAACGTTGCGGCCGAGGGCGAAGTTGCCGGAACCGCTGAAGAGAGCGGGCGAACCGTGAGCTTTCGCGCGGACCGCGTCACTTCGCACTTCCTGGCTGAAGCACCGACGCAAGTGACGGCGGAAGGTTCCGTGGTTTTAGAAAGCGTCGGGGCTGGCAGCCGGTTGCGACTCGAGGCGAACAGGCTAACGGGCTATTTCGTTGAGCATGGCGATCGCGTGGAGCGTATCGAGGCGGAAGGCGACGTGAGGGTGACATCCACCGCGCGCTCGCCCGATGCCGGTGAAAGAGAATACAGACTCGCCGCACCGGGCCTGCGCCTGCTGCTGAAAGCCGGTGCTAAACCAGAGAGCGCTGAGACTCTGGGCGGAGGCAAGTTGGTCATCGTCGGCGCCAAAGAGCAGCAGGTCATCAGCGGGGATGTGCTCACGGCCAAGTTTGGCGATGCAGGCCAAATCCAAACGCTCCGTGCTGGCCCTCATGCACGTTTCGAAACCCTCGATGCGTCGGGGCCGGGCAAGCCCGCGCGTGGTCTGGCGGGCAAGCCGCCTCGAGTTGCCACCAGCGATGTGCTGGCCATCGAGTGGGATTCTTCAGGACGAGAAATGGTTCAGATCTTGCAAACTGGAAACTTTCGATACCAGCAGGGCGAACAATCGGCAGCTTCCGCGAGCGCCCTCTACGATCTACGGAAAGCGACGATCGTACTTTCCGGCTCCCCCGCCCTCAGCGATCGCGCCAGCCGCACAACCGCCAACCAATTCACCTTCTTTCGAGAAAGAAATGAAATGCAGGCCGAAGGAGGAGTCCAGACCACATATTTTCTTGCGCTTGGCAGGACAGCCTTGTCGCTGCCGGGGGAGAGCGGGCCGGTGAAAGTGAACGCCAGGCGAATGCGGGCGCGCGCCGAGGATGGTTGGGCGCAATACGAGGGGCGAGTCCGTCTCTGGCAGGGCACGGATGCGGTTGAGGCAGATGTCATGGAGGTCAACCTGAACGACAAGGCCCAAGGCCTGGTGGCGACCGGGGAGGTCCGCAGCGTGCTGGGGGTGTTGGCCAAGGGAAAGGAAGCGGCCGGGGGCGGACCCGGGGCGGAGAGGCCTGGAGGCGCACTCCACATTCATTCCGACAGCATGACCTTTGCCGCGAAGGACAACCTCATTCACTACGAAGGGTCGGTCAAGGCCGCCGGAGATTTTGGGCGGCTCACGTCACAGGCGCTCGAGATACGGCTGGCCGCTCCGGGGAAGGCGACAGGGGGGACGGTGGAACGAATCGTGGCGCAGGGTAACGTCCGGATCGTTCAGCCAGGCCGCCGCGGACATAGCGAACGCGCCGAATATTTTCCGGCCGAAGAGACGATCGTGCTTTCGGGCGGAACGCCGACGCTCGAAGATGACGAACTTGGCACGGCGACCGGGGCCACGTTGACTTTCAAAAATGCGGGTGCTAGCATCACCGTGGAATCGCAAGCGGGAAAACGAACACTTTCAAGACACCAACTTGCCCCATGATCGTTTATGTTGAAACTGACGACCGTCGAGATCAACAAATCGTATCGGGGACGCAAGGTCGTTGACGACGTAAACCTGGAAGTGGCGCAGGGCGAGGTGGTGGGACTCCTGGGACCGAACGGCGCTGGCAAGACCACCACGTTTCACATCATCGTTGGCCTCACTCGCCCGGACTCGGGTCAGGTTTTCCTCGACGGCGATGAAATCACTCTGCTGCCCATGTACATGCGGGCCCGCAACGGCATCGGCTATCTTCCGCAGGAGCCTTCCGTCTTCCGAAAACTGAGCGTGGAAGAGAATCTGATGGCAGTGCTTGAGACTCTGCCGATGAGCTGGTCGGCTAGGCGGGAACGGTTGGAAGACATCTCGGGCCAGATGGGGCTGGTGAGCTTGCGCCATCGCCGCGCTTACACCCTTTCCGGCGGGGAGCGGCGGAGGGTGGAGATCGCCCGAGCGCTGGTGCTTTCGCCTTGTTTCATACTCTTGGATGAACCTTTTTCAGGAATTGATCCGATCGCAGTTCTGGACATTCAGAAGCTCATCCGAAGCTTGAAGGAACGGAATATCGGGGTTCTGGTGACGGATCACAATGTGCGAGAAACATTGCGGGTGACCGACCGCGCTTACATCATCAACACTGGCCGGATCTTTCGCGTCGGCACACCGGAAGCGCTTGGCAAGGACAGCGAAGTCCGCCGCGTTTATCTCGGCGACCATTTTCAGATGAACTGAACCATGAACGGACAGCGGCCACAACTGCATCTCCGGCTTGCGCAAAAGCAGATCCTCACACCCGGGCTCGTCCAGATGGTAAGCGTGCTCGCGCTTAACAAGCTCGAGCTGCGACAGATGATTAACCAGGAGATGGTTGAGAATCCCATCTTGGAAGAGCTGGCGGAGGAGGCGCAGACCCTGGAAAATCCCAGTGACGAGGCCTTCGCTCAGAATGAAACGGAAAAGGCCGCCGAGGATCAGGCTGAGTCGGATCCCTTCGATGAGATGGACATCAAGGCTTTTTTTGACGACTATCTGGAGACGACCGAGCGGCCGCGCGAGCGCGAAGAAATCGAAAAACCGTCCTTTGAAACTTTCCTCTCTTCGCCCACATCGCTGGCCGATCACCTGGAGTGGCAGCTCGGGCTGACGCCATGCGAGGAGAAGGTTCGGGAAGCGGCCCACTCGATCATCGGAAATCTGGATGAGGACGGCTGCCTGAGCGCGACCTTTGAGGAAATCGCCCGCTCGGGCAACCACGAGCTTGCTGATGTCGAGCAGGCGCTCAAACTGCTGCAGGAGTTTGACCCGCCGGGAGTGGCATCGCGCGACCTGCGCGAATGCCTGCTGCTACAGTTGCGGATGATCGCCCCGGATAGCACGCTGGCGCAGCAGATCGTTGCCGACCACCTCAAGCAACTTCAGAACAAGCAATACAAGGAAATAGCCCGCGCCCTGAACCGATCGGTTCCCGCGGTGATGACGGCCATTGACATCATACGACGGCTCGACCCCAGGCCCGGCCAGCGCTACAACAAGACGAATCCAAGGCTCATCGAGCCGGACGTATTCATCGTCAAGTCGGGCGATGACTATCAGATTCTGATGAACGAGGACGATCTGCCCCAATTGCGCTTGAGCCCGGTCTATCGCAAACTGCTCGACCGGGCGGTGTCCACGCGCGAGGTTCGCAACTACGTAAAGGAACGATTCACCTCAGCGGTTCAATTGCTCAAGAATATCGAGCAGCGAAAGCACACCATCATCCGTGTCTGCGAATCGATTATTCGACGGCAACGGGATTTCTTGGATTTCGGCATCGATGCCCTGAAGCCGATGATGATCAAGGAGGTGGCGGAGGAGGTGGGGGTACACCCCTCGACGGTGAGCCGCGCGGTTGCGAACAAGTACTCCCACACTCCCCAGGGTGTTTTTGAGCTGCGCTATTTCTTCTCGGAAGCGGTCAGTGGCCCGCAGGGAGGGCACACCTCGTTGGTTACGCTGAAGCGCCGGGTGAAGAAGATGATTGAAGAGGAAGATGCCAATCATCCGCTGACCGACGAGCAGATCGCCAAGCGTCTTGCCGGGGAGGGCATCCTTGTGACGCGGCGGACAGTGGCCAAGTACCGCGAAGATATGAAAATTCCAAGCACTCATCAACGCCGTGTGAAGGCATAAACCAGGCTAGTGCCGTTCCAACCTGCGGGAACGGGAGTAACGGGCGATAAGCCCGAAAAGCTGGAAGGGCACGAGTCGGCCGGGGCAGCGCCCACGCCAGGTCGCGCGTGAAAGGAATCGGGCAACCAACCTCACGCCAGCTCATCATCCTTACCGGCCTCAGCGGGTCGGGCAAAGGAACCATCCTCAAGACCTTTGAGGATCTGGGTTACTACTGCGTGGATAACCTGCCGGTAGATCTGATTCCGACGTTCGCCGATCTTCTTGGCGAGAGCGGAAGTGAAATTGCGAAGGCCGCTTTACTCGTTGACGTGCGGGAAGGCGGGGCGTTGGGCCGATTTCCGAAGCTTTACCGCCAACTGCAACGGCGACAAGCGGCGACACTGGTATTCGTGGAAGCGAGGGACGACGCGCTGGTGCGCCGTTTCAGCGAGACGCGCCGGCCTCATCCACTCGGGCTGGACAAAACGATCGCGAGCGGCATCCGCGCTGAACGTCGGATGATGCAGCCGATTCGCGAACTGGCCGATGTGGTGATTGACACCACCCGCTTCAATGTCCACGAATTGCGCCAGCACGTCATCCATCGCTTCCAAGGAGAAGACCGCCGGAAACGCATCCTCATTTCCCTGACGAGCTTTGGCTATCGTTATGGTGTGCCGCCCGATTCCGATCTTGTGTTCGACGTGCGTTTTCTGCCAAACCCCAATTTTGTTCCGGGACTCAAGGCCAAATCGGGCAAGGACGCGGCGGTGATGCGCTACATCCGGTCCTTTCGGCAAACCCGGGAATTCATCAAGCGGTTGAGCAAATTGCTGATCTACCTTTTGCCGCATTACATGCGCGAAGGGAAGAGCTATTTGACAATTGCGGTCGGTTGCACCGGCGGGCGTCATCGTTCGGTGGCGATCTCGGAAGCGATTCACCGCGAATTAGCCCGGCACGGATACGACACCAAGGTTACTCATCGGGATTTGGTCAAGTAGTTGCGTTTGGGGCAGATTGACTTTTAACGGTTTCCCCCCTATCGTTGGGAGTTTGACCCACGCCCGAATTTCGGCATGAGGGAGAGTCCGCTGGCGTCGGTTTCCAATCGTGGCGTGTCGCTTCTCTTTCAGCATGCATGGCGCTACCGCACCCTGCTGGCGGCCGGGGCCTTCTTGCTCCTCGCGGTGGGGGTCTTCGAGGGCATGCTCACCCTGAGCATTGGGCCGGTATTTGATCGGGTCTTGAGCCCAAAGGAAATCAGTTCCGACCTGGTTTTGGTGACGATTCCCCGCATAGGCAAGAGCATTTACCTCCGCCAATTTGTTCCGGGGTATTTTCGCAACGTCTGGACGGTTTTTGCTTTCTTCTTTGTTTCCATGGCGCTGTACAAGGCGATATCGCAGTTTGGCGGGAGCTACATGATCAATTTTGCCGGCCAGGCGGCGGTGATGGACCTCCGCAATCGCGTCTATGAAAAAATCATTCGCCAGCCGCTTCGCTTTTTTCAGGACCATCCCACCGGGAAGTTGATGTCAGCCATCGTCAGCGACATCGAAAAGATTCAATATGTCGTTTCCCAGGCGGTAGCCGACCTCGTTCGGTTCACTTCGACGGCGATCATCCTGTTCAGCGTCATGGTCGTGCTCGACTGGAAGATGGCGCTGGGCGCCGTTTGCCTCTTACCCTTCGTTCTCTATCCCTCGGTGAACCTGGGCAAGCTGATCCGACGCTCTTCGAGGAAGAGCCAGGAAAACGTTGGGGAGATGAGCCGCATTCTGCAGGAGACGATCAGCGGCAACCGGGTTGTCAAAGCGTTTGGGATGGAGAAGTTTGAAATCGAAAAGTTTCGCGAGGCCACCCGACGGCTGCTCAAGAGCAATATGCGATGGGTGCGGGCGCACATCGTATCACCACCGCTCATGGAGGTGCTGGGGGCGATCGCCATCGTCCTTATCCTTCTCTATGCCCGCAATGAGATCCAGCGCGGGGTCATGACCACGGGCATATTTGCTGCTTTCGTCTTTGCGATGTTCAAGCTCTACGAACCGGTCAAAGGGCTGAGCTCGATTTACAACATGTTCCAGCAAGCCTCGGGGGCCTCCTCTTTCATAGCTGAGTATCTCAACCTCGGTGAGGAGATTCAGGAGCGACCGGGGGCGCCGGCGCTGCCGCCGTTCCGCGACTCGATCCAGTTTGACCGCGTCAGCTTTTCTTACGACAGCGGGATGTCGATTCTCAAGGACATCGATCTGAGCGTGCAGGCGGGGGAAGTGGTAGCGATTGTCGGGCTCAGCGGGGCAGGGAAGTCCACCCTGGTCAATCTTCTTCCACGGTTTTACGATGTTACGGAAGGCCGTTTGCTGATAGATGGGCGGGACGTCCGCGATGTGAATCTGAATTCGCTCCGCTCCCAAATTGCTGTTGTCACGCAGGAAACGATCCTGTTTCACGACACCGTCCGAAATAACATTTGCTACGGCTTGAGAGACAAGAAAGACGACGAGGTCATTGCCGCGGCGAGAGCAGCGATGGCGCACGACTTTGTCCTGGAATTACCCCACGGGTATCAAACGGTGATCGGCGAGCGGGGCATGCGGCTTTCAGGGGGGCAGCGGCAGCGGATTGCGATCGCCCGGGCGCTGCTCAAGAATTCCCGCGTCTTGATTCTGGATGAGGCGACCTCCGAGCTGGACAGCGAATCCGAACTGGCCGTCCAGCGCGCGCTTGCCAATTTGATTCAAGGCCGCACGACTTTTGTGATTGCCCACCGGCTTTCCACGATTCGCCGGGCCGACAAGATCATGGTACTCGAAGAGGGGCGGATCGCGGAGGTCGGCAGTCATCAAGATCTCCTCGCCCGCGGCGGGCTATATCAGCGCCTTTACGAGATGCAATTTGTGGAGAACGAGCCAGGAGTGGAGACCACCTCCGTGTAGCCATGCTGAAATCCATGACCGGATATGCGGAAGCTACCCTTCAGGAGCGGGACTGGACGCTGCGGCTGGCGATTCGCAGCTTGAATCATCGCTTTTTGGACCTGCATATCCGGTTGCCGGTCGAACTGGAGTTCTGTGAACCGGTGATGCGGCAAGGGCTACGAGACAAAATTTGTCGCGGGCACTTGGACGTGAGCGCTCAAATCAGCCGAAAGGACATGGCAAGCGTGCATGTGAACCGGGATGCGCTTACCGGCTATGTGAGTCTTGTGCGCGAGCTTCGGCGAGAATATTCATTCGACAGCTCACCCAATCCGGCTGAGCTGCTGCGTTTGCCCGGCGTGCTCGCCAGCGAACACGGCCCGGTGGACGAAGAAACCCGTCGGACCATCTCGGGCGCAGTGGAGCGCTGTCTGGCGGAAGCGATTGCCCGGCTGGACGAGATGCGAACCCAGGAAGGACAAGCTCTGGCCAAGGAACTGGGACAACGCGCCCAAAAGATACAGGAAGTGGCGGCGAAGTTGGAAGCATTGAATCGTAAGGCCCAACCCCAATATTTCCAGTTGCTTCAAAATCGTCTGCAAAAGCTGCTCGTTTCAGTCGCGCCTGAACCCTCTCGCATCACTCAGGAAGCCGCCATCCTGGCCGAACGGAGTGACATCACCGAGGAAGTCACCCGTCTTCGCAGCCATATTGGGCAGTTTGAGCAGATGATTTCGACCGGGGGGGAAATGGGCAAGAAGCTCGATTTTTTGTTGCAAGAGATGCAGCGCGAGGCGAACACGCTCATGGCCAAGTCGCCCGGGGTGGAAGCGGACGGGATCGCTATCACCGACCTTGGCCTCCAACTCAAAGCGGAGATTGAAAAACTCCGCGAACAGGTGCAGAACGTGGAATAAAGCGACCATGGCCAGCGCTGACGCGTTCCGAGTTTTTATCATCTCTGGCCCTTCCGGATGCGGCAAATCGACTCTGGTAGAAAAGTTGCTCCAATTGCCGCGGATGCGCCTGTCGGTCTCGGTTACTACTCGTACGCCGCGTTCCGGCGAACAGGAAGGCGAGTGGTATCGTTTTGTCGATGGGCGCACATTTCAGTTGATGCGTGACCGCGAGGAGTTCATCGAGTGGGCTGAGGTATTTGGAAATTTCTACGGAACGCCGAAGTCGGAGCTGGAAGCAGCTCGAGTGGCCGGGGAAGACCTTGTCTTGGAAATTGACGTGCAAGGCGCCGAACAGGTAAAAAAGAAGATTGGCCCATCGGCAATTGCCGTTTTCATCGCACCGCCTTCGCGCCAGGTGCTGGAAGAGCGCCTCCGGGGCCGCGGCAAGGATAGCGACGCCGCCATCGCTCGCCGGCTGGAGACCGCCCGGCAGGAGATGCGGCGGTGGCAGGATTATGACTATATCGTGGTGAATGACGAGCTGACGCGCGCCGCCGATGAGGTCATGGCCATAGCCAATGCGGTGCGGAGCGGCAGGCAGCTCGAAACGGCCAGCCGGGAGCAGAACACCGGCCGGATTCAAAAGATTTTGGAAACCTTTGGAGGATAGTGAACGCCGATGACGGAGAAGCCCGAGAGCCAGTTCGGATACGTCGTAATTGCGTCGCGTCGTGCCCGGCAACTGCAAGGCGGGGCCCGGGCGCTGCTTGAGCACCCGCGCTCCCACAAGTCCACCCGCATAGCGATGGAGGAACTGGACAAGGGTTTGCTACAGTATGAGGTGCCGGAGCTTCCAGACGGATCGGGCAAAGATGGCAAACGAAAACGGTCGGAGAAGTGAGGCAGGAGACGCAAGATGAAGATCGCGCTCGGCATCAGCGGCTGTATCGCCGCGTACAAGGCGGCAGAATTGGTCCGGCGGCTGCAACAGGAGCGAATGGAAGTTCAGGTCATCCTGACCCGCAGCGCTCAGGAATTTATTACCCCGCTTACGTTTGCCGCCATCACCGGGCAGAAAGTAATCACCGAAATGTTCGGAGACACGGCAAGGCCTGCGAACGTCGAGAGCGCGATCGAACACATCGCCGTCGCCCAATCCATTGACGCGCTGGTGATCGCTCCGGCAACCGCCAACCTTCTGGGAAAGCTTGCCCACGGCATCGCCGACGACTTCCTCACGACGCTCTACCTGGCCACCAAGGCCCCGGTCATTGTTGCCCCGGCGATGAACGTGAACATGTGGGAACACGCGGCGGTGCAGGAGAATCTACGCGCCCTCGCGGCTCGCGGTGTTCATGTCGTTGAGCCTGACGAAGGCTACCTGGCCTGCGGCATGACCGGCCCCGGAAGATTGGCCAGCGGGGAAGCGATTGCCGCCCGGGTCTCAGCCGTGCTCGGCATCAAGCACGATTTCCAAGGGGAGACGGTACTCGTCACTGCCGGGCCAACCATCGAAGACATTGATCCCATCCGGTTCATCAGCAATCGTTCATCCGGGAGAATGGGCTATGCGGTGGCGGAAGCCGCCCGGCGACGGGGCGCCAAAGTGATCCTGGTAAGCGGCCCCACGCATCTTGCGCCGCCGCCCGACGTGGAATTCATTTCTGTCCGTTCGAGCGAGGAGATGCAGCGGGCGGTGCTAGGTTGCCTGGAGAGGGCCAGCGTGGTCATCAAGGCGGCAGCGGTCGCCGACTACCGGCCATCGGCCCGGCAGAAGCAAAAAATGAAGCGCGGCGCGGAGAAATTCAGCCTGGAGCTTGAGCTGACGGCGGATATCGTGGCCGAGGTGGGAAAAAAGAAAGGCAAACAGACCATTGTCGGCTTTGCCGCAGAAACAGAGAATCTGCTCGGCAATGCGCGGAAGAAATTGGTTGAAAAAAGGCTGGATCTGATCGTCGCCAATGATGTAACTCAGGACGGTGCCGGGTTTGACAGCGAGACCAATACTGTGACGCTCTTGGCGCGGGACCACCGCCAGACGGAGCTTCCGAAATCCGGCAAATTCGAGATTGCCAATCGCATCCTGGACGAGGTTCTACGCCTCCGCAACGGAGCCTGATGCCTGCCCCCACGCGCTTGATGCTCGAAGAATGGTTGAAGTTCTTCGATGACATGAGCCTCGGCCCCTTTTATCTGGATCGGCAACCCCGTGGGCGAGCCGAAGTGCCCGTTTCGCCGGCGCCAGTCGCCGGGGAGCCGGTTTTGCCACCCGACACTTTTTCCCAAAGCGCGCCAGGCGCCGAGCAGGAGCCGTTTCAACTCCCCGCCCTCGTGCCCTCTCTCTTTGATCAAGTGGAGTCCCACGCGGGGGAGACGCTCGAACAAATCCGGGAAGAGCTGGGCGACTGCCACCGGTGCCGGCTTTGCTCCCATCGCCACACCATTGTCTTTGGCGTGGGCAATCCGCGGGCCGAACTGGTCTTCATCGGAGAAGGGCCCGGGGCCGAAGAAGACGCGCAAGGACTCCCTTTCGTGGGGCGGGCGGGCCAGCTCCTCACCCAGATGATCCAGGCCATGGGGTTGAAGCGCGAGGACGTTTACATTTGCAACATCATCAAGTGCCGTCCGCCGGAGAACCGAACGCCGGAGAAGGACGAAATTGCGACGTGCTCACCGTTTTTGCTTCGCCAACTCGACGCCATCAGGCCGAAGGTAATCTGCTGCCTCGGCAACGTTGCCTTCCAAACTTTGCTGGGCACCACGGTCGGCATCTCCAAAGTCCGCGGCCAGTTTATGGATTATCGCGGCGCAAAACTCATGGCAACCTTTCATCCCGCGTACCTTTTGCGGAACCCAAACGCCAAGGGCGAGGTCTGGACAGACCTCAAGAAGATCATTGCCCACCTCGGGCTCCCAGGAAAGAAGCCTGCCGGCAGCTCACCGGAAGGGGCGGCCCTAAACTCCACCGAAGGATAGGTTCGGCCATGGCCGAAGAAGTCTATTGCAACGTGGCCGTGCCGGTGCCCCTGCCGACCACCTTTACTTATCGCGTGCCGCCAAGTTGGATTCCGCTGGCGCAACCCGGCTGCCGCGTCCACGTACCGTTCCGGAATCGCTCCCTGGTCGGGATGCTCGTTGGACTGAGCGCCGAGATTCCCAAGCGGACACCGATCAAGGAAATCGCTGAGGTTCTCGATGCCAGCCCGATCCTGACGCCGACCCTGCTCCGGCTTGGCCAGTGGATTGCGGAGTACTATCTTGCTCCGCCCGGAGAGGTATTCGAGGCCATGCTGCCTCTTCCGGCAGAGCTGCGGATAAGGCGCCTCTTGCGCTTAACGGAAGCTGGATGCGAACGGATCGAACGGCTCCGAATGGCAGAGGTTGGGGATCGCCCCCGTGCCGAGTTGGCTTTGCTGGAGGCGCTCTCGTCTCGAAAAGACGGGATGAGCCTTCAACAGGCGCAAACGAGGATTGCTACAGCCGGGGAATTGCTGCCGCGTTTGATTCGGGTGGGAGCGATTGAGCAGCGGGAAGTGGTGCGGCGCAGAAAAGCCAGGACGGAGATGGTCGTTGCCTGGATCGGCGCCGGTAAAGATTCCGCTCTGCTTGGCGGCGCGGCGGCGACGGTTGGTGAATACTTTCGCGGCGGGCGCGGCCCAGCCGCCCGGCGAGACTTGATGGCGGCAACGGGGGTGAAGCGCAGCGCGGTGGCGCGGCTGGTGCGGGCGGGTTGGCTGTCTGCCTGGCAGGAGCCGATCGTGCCAGAAGCTGAACCGCTTGAATTCGACTTCGATCCGTCAGCCAATATCTTGAATGCTGACCAGCAGGCGGCGGTCGAGGCGATCGGACAAATGCTGGAACGACGGGAATTCGCCACCAGCTTGCTTTATGGCGTCACCGGCAGCGGCAAGACCGAGGTATATTTGCGGGCGATCCAGATGGCTCTGGAGCGAGGAGGGACAGCGCTGTTGATGGTGCCGGAGATCGCATTGACGCCGGCGGCCGCCAGGCTGCTGCGCGCGAAACTGGGGCCGACGGTGGCCGTGCTGCACAGCGCCATGCCGGAGTCGGCGCGGGGGGAAGAGTGGTGGCGGTTGCGGCGGGGCGAAGCCCGAGTGGCGGTGGGGACGCGCTCGGCTGTTTTCGCGCCGGTCGAGAATCTGCAACTCATCATCGTGGACGAAGAACAGGATAGCAGCTACAAGCAGGAAGAGACGCCGAAGTACAACGGAAGAGATGTAGCGGTCGTGCGCGGAAAGCTGGAGGGGGCGACGGTGGTGCTCGGCTCGGCCACACCGGCGCTGGAGACGTTTATGAACGCCGGGCTGGGCAAGTATCGGTTATTGCAGCTCAAGGCGCGGGTCGCCGACCGGCCCCTGGCGCAAGTCGAAATTGTGGACATGCGGGAGGAATATCGCGCCTCGCCTCGCATCACGCCGCTCTCTCGCGCCCTGGAAGAGGCGATTGAGGCTGAACTGGCCGCCGGAAACCAGGCGGTGGTCCTTATGAATCGTCGCGGTTACTCCTGGTTTGTGTTGTGCCGTTCGTGTGGCAGCGCGGTTCAATGCCAGAATTGCAGCATCTCCCTCACCTATCACAAAGCCCGCAATCGGTTGCTCTGCCACTACTGCGGATTTCAGAAGCCCGTGCCGAAGTCCTGCCCGAAGTGCCAGGCCGAGTATATCTACTTTGTCGGGGAAGGGGCTGAGCGGGTGGAGGAACGTTTGCGGGAACGTTTTCCGCTGGCTCGCATCGCCCGGCTCGACCGCGATAGTGTCCGCGGCAAACGGCGCTACCATGCGATTCTTTCCGCGTTCGCACGGGGGAAGCTCGATATCCTGGTCGGGACACAAATGGTGGCCAAAGGCCACGACTTCCAGCGGGTCACCTTGGTCGGCGTCGTTTCCGCTGACCTGATCCTTGGCTTGCCGGATTTTCGGGCAGGCGAGAGGACGTTTCAAATATTAACGCAGGTGGCCGGCCGCGCCGGTCGTGGCGATCTTCCGGGGAAGGTCCTTGTGCAAACCTACTTTCCCGATCACTATGCTATCCAGTTCGGCGTAGCGCAGGACTATGAGGGATTCTACCGAAAAGAATCGGAGTACCGGCGGATCATGCACTATCCGCCTTTTGTGGCGCTGGCCAGCATCCTGGTGCGTTCGCGCCGGGTGGAAGAGGCGAGCCGGGTGGCGCAGCGGTTGAGCGAGTTCCTGGAGAAGCAAGAGCAGCAGGGCATCAAGGTACTCGGCCCTGCCGCAGCCCCCATCGCCAGGCTCCGCAGCGACTATCGCATCCAATTCTTGTTGAAGGCTCTTCAAAGAAAAATTCTCATCCAAGCGCTCCACCGCGTCCTTTCTTTCTGCCAGAAGGCGGAAATCTCGAGCGACAAAGTCTTGATTGACGTTGATCCGCTGAGTCTAATGTAGCGGCGCTCGAGGCGCGATCTCAAGCGGAACAGAGCCGGGCGGTCGAGCACGCCGCCGCCGGCCGACCCGGCCGGGCATGGAGCTACAGGCGGGCGAGGAACGGAGCGGGAGTGAAGCAGAGCAAGAAGATGGCGAGGGCTACGATGGCCAACCATTTCCTGCTGGCCTCGAGCTCCTGGCCAGGGTCAAGCAAGGCGGGGTGACGCATCCCGAGGAAGAACAGGAGAATCGCAAGGCTGATCCAGCCGCCCCAGTACATGGTTCCGAGAAGAATCAGAAGGAGGCAAAAGACCCAGGAGATATAGCGGTGTTTCCGCCCGGCCAGGGAATAGACGATGTGGCCGCCGTCGAGCTGGCCAACGGGCAGGAGATTCAGCGCCGTCGCAAACAGTCCTACCCATGCTGCTCGCCCCACTGGATGCAGAAGAATATCGGACACGGCCGCATCAGGATGAAAATAACGCGCGAGCATGACCAACAAGGGCGGGTTCCCCAAGATGATGGCACCGTCGAACTGGCTGCCGGGAATAATCTTGGAATAGGCGACGGCGATGGCAAGGGCTGGCAAAGCAAACAAGAAACCGACAATCGGGCCGGAAATGCCAACGTCAAAGAGCGCTTTGCGGTTGACGATCGGAGAACGAATGCGGATGAAAGCACCCAGCGTGCCAATGATATTGGGAAAGGGGATGAAATACGGATAACTGGCCGCAATCCCATAATAGCGGCAGGTCAAATAATGACCCAACTCGTGCGCCATGAGGATTCCAAGAAGAGTGAACGAGAAAGGAATCCCGATCAGCAATTGCCGGGGATGGCGGAACGGCAGCGATAGGACCGAAAGAGGATTGAGTTCGAGCGAATAGCCGGGCTGATTCCTGGCGTAGGCCATGGCCAAGCCCGCGCCCACCGACAGGGTCGTGAGTAGTGTCAGAACGAACAGGAACAGGTTGAGGGCAATGGGCCGGCGACGAAGAGGGACGGTTACCTGATAAGAAGTTTCTTCCGGGACAAGCCAGGGGCGCTTTTCCCCTGAGACTTTGGGGAAAAGAGAAAGCGGAGTCTGCCCGTCATCGCCCAAACCATTCTCCAAAAAGAAAAGGCGAGCCAAAACGGCTATGCTCGCCCGGGTCCCGTAAAAATGCGTACCGCACCTAGAGGGCTTGCAGCTCTTTACCCGGCTTGAAGCGCACCGCCTTGCCCGGGGGGATGGCGACCTCAGCACCGGTGCGCGGGTTGCGGCCGATGCCGGTCTTGCGTGGCTTGACGTTAAAAACGCCAAACCCGCGCAGTTCGATGCGATCACCGTTTTCGAGCGCCTTCTTCATGGATCCGAACACAGTCTCAACGGCGATCTCGGCCTTGGTTTTGGTAACCCCGGTGCGGTTGACAACTTCGTTGACGATATCGAGCTTGATCACCGTCGCCCTCTCACTACTTGCCAGCAGACAGACAAAGCAAGCGGTATGCTAGGCAACGAGTTTCAGGTTGTCAAGCAGTTTTGCGCTGTAATAAGATGCGCACCGTCCAACGCACGATTCGATTCTTTGCGAGAAGGCCGGCGGGGCATCGCCGCAGGGCAGGACGCCGACCTCGCTGGATGAAATTTGGGCCACGCAGGGCGGAACTCAAGGGATGCAGAGGGGAAAGGGTGGGGCAACCATGTTGAAATCCGACGGGTGGATTCGCAAGATGGCGACCGAGCAGAAGATGATTGAGCCGTTTGCTGAAAGTCAGGTTCGCAATGGCGTCATCAGCTATGGCTTGTCGTCCTACGGCTACGATATCCGGGTGGCCGATGAATTTCGCATTTTTACTAATGTGAATACGACCATCGTGGATCCCAAGCACTTCGATGCCCGCTCTTTGGTCGAATACAGGGGTGACATCTGCGTGATACCGCCGAACAGCTTCTGCCTGGCGCGCTCGGTCGAGTACTTTCGCATCCCGCGAAACATCTTGACGATCTGCGTCGGTAAATCCACCTACGCGCGCTGCGGCATCATCGTGAACGTCACCCCGTTTGAACCGGAATGGGAAGGGTACGTCACCCTGGAAATTTCCAATACTTCTCCTTTACCCGCCCGCGTCTATGCTCATGAAGGCATCTGCCAGGTCCTCTTCCTCGAAGCCGACCAGGTCTGCGAAATCTCCTACAAAGACAAAAAGGGAAAATACGACAAGCAGCAGGGGATTGTGCTGCCGAGAATCTAGGAGAGTCGCGCAGTCTTGCGGAGAGACCCCCCAGCCCCGAGGCTTGTCCTGAGCGGAGCCGAAGGGCACGTGCCTCCGTCGGGCCGCGGCGTAACACTCTCCGCCGAGCCCCGAGGCACCTGCCTCGGGGGCCTTTTGGGGCTCGCTTGATTGCTGCCACGCAATCCTCTACGATGAAGCGTTGGGCAAGAGATTCGAAGAAAGAAAGAGTTGCATGCCGGCGCAAGCCATAACGGAACAAGCGGTGCTGGAGGCCCTCCGGCGCGTGCCGGAGCCGGAACTGCACCGCGATATCGTCACCCTGAACATGGTGAAAGATATCAGGATTCAGGATGGGCGGGTCGGACTGACCGTCGTTTTGACCACGCCTGCCTGTCCGCTCAAGACGGAAATCGAAAAGAACGTTCAGGCGGAGGTAGGTCGGATTCCGGGTGTAACGCAGGTGGAAGTCAAATGGGATGCGAGCGTGCCCCGGGGGAGAGCGGCGGGGGACAAAGGCCCGATTACGGGTGTCCGGAACATCCTTGCGGTGGCCAGCGGCAAGGGCGGCGTGGGCAAGACGACGGTGGCCGTGAATCTGGCGATTGCGCTCCAGCGCATGGGCGCTCGAGTGGGCTTAATGGATGGCGACGTTTACGGCCCCAATGTGCCGCTGATGATGGGGAACAGCGAGCAGCCACATATCGTGGGCGAGAATCGCATTTCCCCGCTTGAAGCCTACGGCGTCAAGATGATTTCGATGGGCCACCTCAACCCCGGCGATAAGCCGCTGATCTGGCGCGGCCCGATGCTTCACGGAGTTGTCCAACAGTTTCTGCGCAACGTCGCCTGGGGCGAACTGGATTACCTCGTTGTGGACTTGCCGCCGGGAACGGGGGACGTCCATCTCACGTTGATCCAAACGGTGCCCGTCTCGGGAGCGGTGATCGTGACGACGCCTTCGATCGTGGCGCTGGCGGACGTGCGCAAAGCGGTCGAAATGTTTCGCCAGGTGAACGTGGAGATTCTTGGCATCGTCGAGAACATGAGTTATTTTTCTTGCCCGCACTGCGACGGCAAGATTGATATCTTCGGCCACGGCGAGGGCGAGCGCATGGCGGCGCAATTTGGCGTGCCCTTCCTCGGCGAGGTCGAGATTGATCCCCGCATCCGCATCGGCGGCGACACGGGCCGTCCGGTGGCTGCCTTCGGCGAAGACGGCGACGGCGCCAAGAGTTTTTACGTTTTCGCCCGCCAGGTGGCCGCCCGGCTCAGCGTTATCAACCTCACCGGCGCCGGCCAGCTTGTGCAGATCCAGATGGAGTGAGAAACACCTTCAGGAACAGTTCTTTCTCCGCCTGCCTTGTCAGTCTTTCCCGCGTGTGCTAGTTTTGCGTGTTTGTCTGCGAGGTAGCGGCGGCGTTCAGGCCGGCATCTTTCTTCGTGACGGGGAATGCCCGCTGAAGGCGGCCGCTACACCGCCGTTCAAGGGACGATTTGATCCACAGCTACCAGGGACGCGTGCCGCAGATTGCTGCGACGGCGTTTGTCGAGTCGAGCGCGCAGGTGATTGGCGACGTGATCATCGGCGAACATTCCAGTATCTGGTTCAACACCGTCGTCCGGGGCGACGTGCACTTTATCCGCATCGGCAGCCGGACGAATATTCAGGATGGTTGTGTCCTCCACGTGTACAAAGATTTGCATCCGTTGTTGGTCGGTGACGGCGTCACGGTCGGTCACGGAGCGGTGCTTCACGGCTGCACGGTGGAATCGAGGTGCTTGATCGGCATGGGAGCGATTCTGTTGAATGGCGTCAAAGTGGGCAGCGGTTCCATCATTGCGTCCGGCGCGGTGGTCCCGGAAGGGACGCAAATTCCTCCCCGTAGTCTTTTCGTCGGAGTCCCGGCCAAGTTCTTGCGCAGCCTGACGGAGAAGGACCTTGAAACGATTGACGGCTACGCTGCCCGGTATGTGAACTACAAAGAGATCTACTTGCAAGAAGGGCTTGCCCTGAGGAACGAAGGGAAGTCGAAATAGTGAAGAAGAAGTTCCAAGCCATCAAAGGCGTGCGCGACATTTTGCCGCCTGACTCAGCACTGTGGAATTGGTTTGAAGAGACGACACGGCGCGTATTTGAATCCTACGGCTTCCGCGAAATCCGCCTGCCGATCTTTGAACACACCGAGCTGTTTGAGCGGTCTGTCGGTAGCGACACTGACATAGTGAACAAGGAGCTCTACACCTTTTTCGATCCCTTTGATCGCCTCCGGGACTTTATCGGCCTGAGAAAAACAATTTTCGGCGAGTTTGAGGAGATAGAGGAACTCCCTGGAGAGGAGGAGGGGGCGATCTCCGAGATTTTCACATCTGTTAAAGAGTCGGTTAAAGAGGTCCCTCTAAAGGGAAGGCTTCTGACACTGCGTCCCGAGGCCACTGCCTCCGTCTGCCGCGCCTACATCGAGCATGGGATGCACACCTGGCCGGGGCTGGTGAAGCTCTACTATATGGGGCCGATGTTTCGTCGCGAGCGGCCGCAGAAGGGCCGCTACCGGCAGTTCTATCAGATTGGCGCGGAGGTCCTGGGCCAGACCGATCATCCCGCGATTGATGCTGAACTGATGGAGATGCTCGCCGTCCTGCTCGGCGAGTGCGGCATCGAGCGCTGGACGCTGCTGGTGAACTCGATTGGCTGCGGCGATTGCCGGCCGAAATATGTCGAGAAGTTGCGCGGCGCGCTTGAGTCGGTGAAGTCGCAGATGTGCGACGACTGCCAGCGCCGGGCCGAGGCGAACCCCCTGCGCGTGCTCGACTGCAAGGTCGAAGCCGACCAACCCATCATCAAAAAGCTGCCAGCCATCACCGACCACCTCGACCAGCCCTGCCGCGAGCACTTCGAGGAGTTCCAGCGGCAACTCAGGCTGCGAGAAATCCCGTACACGATTGCGCCGCGGCTTGTCCGGGGCCTCGACTACTACATGCGCACGACGTTCGAGATCACGAGCCCCGTCTTGGGCGCGCAGAATGCGGTCGTCGGCGGCGGGCGCTATGACGGGCTTACTGAGCTCCTGGGAGGCCCTCCGGCCAAAGGGTTTGGCTTCGCGCTGGGCACAGACCGCTTTATCGACGCGATCAAGGATGCAGGGAAGGTGGATGCCTCACGGCCGCTCGATGTTTTTGTCGCATGGATGGGCAGCGCAGCCTATGCGCCGGCGGTCAAGCTGGCGCGGCGACTGCGCTCAGAGGCATACACAGTCGAGTTGCCGCCCGAAGAGATGAAACTGAAGAAGTCTATCGGCCTTGCCGACAAGCTCCACGCCCGCTACACGCTGATTATTGGGGAAGATGAATTGGGCGCGAAAAAATTCACGCTCCGACGCATGAGCGACGGCGAACAGAAGCAGCTATCCGAATATGAATTGCTTGACCACCTCAAAGCGATGCGAAAGGTGTAGCCCGCCTCTTCAGAGGCGGGGTTCTTGAGGTACCACAAACCTTGCTTGATTCTCTCGGCGAATTGAAGCGCACTCACTACTGCGGCGAACTGCGGCCAAGCCACGTTGGCCAAGGCGTGGTACTGATGGGCTGGGTGCACGGTCGGCGAGACCTGGGCCAGCTTATTTTCATTGACCTGCGC
>DATBWB010000112.1 GCA_036514995.1 Candidatus Acidiferrales bacterium | reverse complement strand
CTTCAGAGTCTGTGTGACAACCCCGACTTGGGCCATCTTCAGCGGCTCAAGCCGCTGAAGGTTTATTGAAATTACTCGACTTACGGCACGACTAAAGTCGTGCCCTGACGAGAAACGTGAGTTTTCACACGGACTCTTCAGCCGGGCACGACTGGTTTCGTGCCCTGCCGGTCTAAAAGCCCGCCGCTACAAGTCTTGGTGGCGTCGTTCCGGAAGGTAGCTCCGGAACCATGCGACCGTATCGGCAATCGTTTCCCCGAGTGGCCGGGGCGAGAAGCCCAGCTCGCGGCGAGCCTTGGCGCTCGAATAGCAAGCCGGATGAGTGGTGTGCCGGAGCATTTCCCGGGTAAGGGCGGGCGAGCGCCGCGTGACGGCGCCCCGCATCTCTTCGAGCAGAGCAAAAGCGTAGGCAAACCATCGCGGCAAACGAAACCGCGGCGGCTTCATGCCGGCCATTTCCGCCACCAGGCCGTAGAACCGGGGCAGCGGCATCGCTTCCGCTGAAAGGATGTATCGCTCCCCGCTGCGGCCCCGGTCGATCGCCGCAATCGAAGCCGCCGCCACGTCGCGAACGTCCACAAAGCTCGCCACCCAATCGATCGTTCCCGGTACTTTGCCCTGAAGGGAATTCAAGACCATGCGCCCGCCGCCGGAGACGTGATGGTCGGGCGCGCCTAGAATGATTGTGGGATTGACCGCGATGACCTTCATGGGTGATGAGGCTGGATTCTCTTTGGCGAAGCCGAGAACGAGTTCCTCGGCGCGACGCTTGGTGCGGACGTAGTTCACCTCTTCCCATTCTTCGAGCCAGGGATTGCTTTCATCGGCGGGCTTGCCGTCGAGGCTTTGGCCGACCGCGGCCACGCTGCTGACATGGAGAAAGTTTTTGACGCCGGCATGGCGCGCGGCCATGAGGACATGGCGAGTACCCTCGACATTCACGGCATCCATCCGGCCGCCCCCGGTGCGCCAGAAGCCGACCCAGGCAGCCGTGTGAAAGACCGTCTCGACGCCCTCCATGGCCGCGCGCACGGAAGCCGGGTCAGTGACGTCGCCCGGGCGCAGGTCAACGCCGAAGGGCGCGAGAATTTTCGCGCGTTCCGGCCGCCGGACAAGCGCGCGCACCTGCTGGCCCAGCTCAGCAAGCTGCCTGGTGATGTGGTAGCCGACAAAACCGGTGGCGCCGGTAACGAGCACCTTCGTCACAAGGAAGCTCCCAAGCTACTTGGCATTAGACTCAAGCAGTGGACTCGAGCAATTTCCGCAAGCTTTTCTCATATGGCGCTCGGGCCACGCCGCGCTCGGTGATGACGGCGGCGATGAATCGCGCCGGGGTGATGTCAAAGGCGGGATTGGCCGCCGGCACGCCTTCCGGGGCAATCGGCACATCGCGGATATGGGTGACCTCGCGGGCGGCGCGCTGCTCGATCGGAATCTGATCGCCCGAGGGAATGGAGGGGTCGAGCGTGGAAAGGGGCGCCGCGACATAAAACGGCACGCCGTGTTCCCTGGCAAGGACGGCCATGGGATAGGTGCCGATCTTGTTCGCGGTGTCGCCGTTCGCGGCGATGCGGTCGGCGCCGGTGATGACGCAGCCGACCTGGCCTGTCCTCATGAAATGGCCGATCATGTTGTCGGTGATGAGGGTTTGCGGGACGCCCGCCTGCTTCAGTTCCCAGGCAGTGAGTCGCGCCCCCTGAAGATAGGGCCGCGTCTCCGGAACCAGCACGCGCAATTGCTTTCCTTCTGCGACGGCGGTGAGGATGATGCCGAGGGCGGTGCCGATGCCGCCGGTAGCCAGCGGCCCGGTGTTGCACTGCGTCAGCACCACGCCGGACTGCGGCATGAGCGGCGCGCCATGCCGGGCCATCGCCTCCTCCAGCGCCCGTTCTTCCGCGTGGATTCGCTTGGCTTCTTCCACCAGCCCGCGCCGGATCGCGGCAAGTTTTTCTTCGGGCGTTCCCTGGGCCGCTTTTAATTCGGCAAAACGCCGCTTCATGCGCTCGATGGCCCAGAAGAGATTCACCGCCGTGGGGCGCGTCTCGGCCATCACCTTCGAGATGGCGGCAAATTCGTTTTCGAGTTGCGCCAGGTCTTGCGCCGGCGAGGTTTCGACGCCGAGGGCTACACCCATGGCGGCGGCAATGCCGATGGCCGGCGCGCCGCGGATCACCATCTCCTTGATGGCCTGGGCAACTTCTCGGTAGTGGGTATAAGTGTGATAGACGACCTCAGCGGGCAGCCGCCGCTGGTCAAGCATGCGCACGCCGGCGTTGGTCCACTCAATCGGTTGGGTCATCGTCGTAAGCATCACTTGTGCATTCTATTCTATCCTGAATCGTGATCCGGGAGCCGTGACCAGCGACCAGTGACCAGCGACCCACAACCATGCTGCTCGTTTACTTCATCGGAAGTTTGCGGAAGAAATCGGTCACGACCCAGATCAAGAGAAAAACGGTCAAGTTGTAACTCAAGTGGACCAGATAACTCGCCAGCACCGAGCCGGTGCGGGCGCGCACGTAAGTCAGGATCAACCCGACCAGCAGGATGAGAGCGATCTGCGCCCAGCCGCCCCAGAGCTGCTGCGCGTGAATGGCGGCAAAGAGAAGGGCGGTCGCCAAGATGCCCGCGCTCGTGCCCCAAGCGCGCGCCAGCACGGGATAAAGATAACCGCGGAAGACCACCTCCTCGACAAAAGGCGCCACCAGGATGCCGAAGGCCGCCAGGAGATAGATCGCGCCCGGGCTGGAGAGCAGCTCATCGATCGGCAACTTCTTTTTGGGCGCCGCCAGCCCGGAAGCAACCTGAATCGCGACCGCGGCGAGACATCCAAGCGAGAGATAGCGCTGGGCCAACCGGCCGGGCAAAGAGTTCCAGCGGATGGATTTCCAGAATTCAACCCCGTGATAAAGCCGCACATTCACGTAGAGGAAACCAAGGCTGAGCGCATAAACGATGGCTTGGATGGGGATGAGCAAAAAGGCATTGTGGGCCACCGCCTTCTGCAACGTGGCCGCATCGCGAATCCCATGTCGAAGGGCGTAGATGCCGAACCCAAGGGCGGAAATGAGGATCAACGCCAGCAGGAAGAAAATGCCGAATCCCACGACGCCATACACACCCCAGGGAGGATCGCGCCGGGGGTGCACCGGAGCGGAGAAGACCTCCGGGGGAGTCCAGCTTGCCCCGGTGCCGGCGGGGCTTGCTGGCCCCGACTTGGGCGATTCGCCCCCGGCGGATTCGGTGGGGGCGGGAGGCGGGCTCGACCCGAAGGCTCGCCCTGAATGGAAATCGCTCAACGGGCACGCTCCAGGATGGCGGCAGCCAAAAGCGGCAGAAGAATTTCATGATGGCCGGTGAAAGAGAAGCCGCGGCCGGCCCCGCCAGCCACCGGGCGCTCGACCACGTTCCGCATCGGCCGGTAGTGCTGGATGAAATCGAAATTGGCGGTGGTGATGTTGCGCAAGGGCGTGCCCAGATTACGCGCCACCGACACGGCTTTCAGGAAAACTTCCGGCAAGACCACCGCCGAGCCCCAGTTCAGATAGACACCGCCGGGATGCATCTGTTTCACCAGCGCGCAGAAGAGGCGGAAGTCGTGATGGGTGGCGGCGCCGAGCGCGGCGCCATCGGCCGAGCGATGCATATGCGGCGTGTCTGTGCCGATGGCGAGATGCACGGTTACCGGCACGCGCGCGCGGTAGGCGGCGATAAGCACGCTTTTGTCAGGGTATTTCGTACGGAGCCGCGGATTCGTGAGGAGCTTGCCCGCCGCCTCGCCCAGGCCGATGCCGCTGCGCGCCGCGCCTACGGCGATTTCGTTGAGATAAAGCCCGGTTTCTTCGGCCATGCCGAACTTGCCGCGGCCGAGCACGGCTTCAACCTCTTCCGAGGTGTTGCCCACGAGCGCAATTTCGAAGTCGTGCACCAGCGCCGCGCCGTTCATGGCGATTCCGGTGACGTAGCCGCGGCGGAGCAGATCAATCAGCACCGGCGCGAGACCCACCTTGATAACATGCCCGCCAATGCCCCAGAGAATCGCCTTGCGGCGAGCGCGCGCTCGCCGGATTGCCGCCACTAGGGCACGCAGGTCTTCGCCGGCCAGGATGCGGGGTAACGATTCGAGAAATGCCCGCACCGACGCTCCTTGGCTAAGCGGCCGGGCAAAATCCCGCACGTTCACCTTGCTCTTGCGCTTCCCGAGCGGATAGGTGCGAACCTTCTCCAGGCTAATCGGCCCGATGTCGTAGATGCTCATGCGCTTCCCCACCCAGCACAAAACGCTGGATGGGGCACCCGCAGCACTCTAAATGGAGATGGTCACTCTGCGCAAGGGTAGGTAGTTGGGTGTGTAGGGGCAAGCTTCAGTTGTTGGGTGTCAAGACATTCGTTACACCGGTTATCAGGACATCCGTTACACCTGGCGGGTGGCCCATCCTCGCGAACCTGTCCCGAGCGGAGCCGAGGGAGCGAGGGTGGGGTTCATAGGAATAGAAAGCCGCGTTTCTTCAGGAGAACAACACCCTACCCATCAAACAGCGATGGATGGGGCACCCGTAATTTTGGAATTCCTGTGCGTGCCGGAGCCGTTGGGGCCATTGAGGACGCGGGCGAGGGCTTGGCCGGTGTAGGACTTTTTGTTGCGGGCGACCTGCTCAGGGGTTCCTTGCGTGACTAGCCGGCCGCCGGCCTCGCCGCCTTCAGGCCCGAGGTCAATGATCCAGTCGCCCTGCTTGATGACGTCGAGGTGGTGTTCGATGATGATGACGGTGTTGCCCAGGTCGGCGAGCCGGGCGAGCACGTCGAGCAATTTCTTGACGTC
>DATBWB010000111.1 GCA_036514995.1 Candidatus Acidiferrales bacterium | reverse complement strand
GGTATCGCCTCGCTCTTCAACCCGCGAGGATAGCCCGTCCCATCAAAACGTTCCTGATGAGCGCGTACGATTTCGGCGGCCTCCTTCAAAAACGGAATCCTCTCCAGGATGCGGTAGCCGATATCGCAGTGTTTGCGGACGATATTGATCTCTTCGGCAGTCAGGCTGGTCGGCTTTCGCAGGATCTCGTCCGGGATACCCATCTTGCCGATGTCGTGGAGAAACGCCGCCCGAGCCAGGACGCGCAGCTCTTCGGCCTTGATGTCCATCGCCTTCGCCATGGCGATGGTGAAAGCAGTGACGCGCTGGCAGTGGCCCTCCGTCTCCGAATCCTTCAAGTCCAACGCCCCCCCAAGCGCCTCCAGCGTATAGTCGTACGATTTTTCAAGCTCCCTCAGGGCCATGGAGAGCTGGCGAGTTCGCTCCTGCACCAGTTGTTCCAGGTTGCGCTGGTAGTTTTGGTTTTCAAGGACCAGGCGGCGATGTTCCAGCGCCCGTTGCACGCTCAAGTAGAGCTGCTCTTTCTCGAACGGCTTCAGGATGTAGTCATAGGCACCTTTGCGGAGAGCGTCGAGGGCAGTGGAGATGTCGTGCACGGCGGTGATCATGATCACCGGCACGTCCTCGTATTTTTGCCTGATCCGCTCCAACAGTTTGAGGCCGTCCATTTCCGGCATGACCACGTCGCTGAGGACCAGGTCATGGCCGTTGCGGGCGAGAGATTCCAGGGCATGCAGCGCGTTCGCGGCAGCGCTGCAGTCATAGCCGACCGCTCCCAGGAGAGTCGTCACCACTTCCCGGATGGCTTCTTCGTCGTCAACGACCAGAATGCGGGCATTGGGCATCAACAGACAACTCCTCGTCCGAACCAGCTATTATAGTGTAAACGTCAATGCCCGCTTGCGGAATTACTTGTTTTTTTTGGGCAGAAAGGGGAGAATGTGCCCAGCCTTCCCTTGCTGGTAATCCGCAGCACATCCCAACGCACGAGCGGCGCTGTCCCCGTGTGCAGAGGAGGCCCTGAGGTTGGCGCAACAGGGGTTGTTGGCCGTCTATTTCTCGGAAGCGTCGGCAATCTTTGTCCTTCTGCTGACGCTGATTCTCCTTTTTCGTTCCTACCGCGAGCGCTATTTCGCGGCTTGGATTTTCGGTTGGTTGATCTATTTTGCCTACTCTCTGTTTGCTCTGCTGAACTACTGGCAGCCTCGCCCCTTATGGCTCCTGCTGGCACGCATCGGGTTCTTCGCTGGCACCCTGTTGCTCCTCTACGCGGTCATCGAATATCTGGGTTATCGCCGCTTTGCCTTTGTGGTGCCGGCCTTCGCGGTGATCGGGGCCGTTTGGTCCCTGCTTCAAGCGGAATATCTGGCCGATCGGTTTTGGGCAGCCACCGTTACCACTCTCCTTCACATGGCGCTCTTCCTGCTTGCTGGCTCTCTCCTGGCCTGGCGCAAATGGGGCAGCGCCAATCTGGGCGACAAGATTTTAGCCGCCGCCTTTTCTCTCCATGGGATTCATATGGTGGACTCGCAGTTCTGGTCGGAACAGACCGGACTGCTCTTGCGCGTCTCGATCAATGGCTGGTTGGAGGTGGCTCTGGGCGTCGGCATGGCAGTCCTCGTGCTCGACGATGCCCGCGCCCGGGCCGAGCGTCTCAACCGCAAGCTGAATCGCATCAACAGCATTACCGCCGTCGCCAGTCAGTCCCTTTATCTGGATGAGATGCTCCGCAACAGCCTCGACCAGATTTTAGAAACCATGGCCTTCAAGCATGGCATCATCCGCCTGGTCGAAGAAAGTCCGGAACGGGCCTTGGTGGCCCGCGTCTGGCGCGGGTTCCCGGAAAGCTTTATGCAGCGACGCCGTGCCATTCCCTTTTCCGACCCCATCGCCCAGGCCATGGAGCGGGACCGTCCCCTCGCCGTTTATTTCGACGACTCCACTCCGACGCCGCTCCGGCAGATCCTCGGCGAGGCTGGCGTTCACTCCGCTCTTGTGGTCGGATTGCGCGCCAAGGACCGAGCCCTCGGTCTTCTTGGCATTGCCTCGATCGATGCCTATGTTTTTACGACGGAGGAGATCGACTTCCTCCACTCGGTGGCCAATCAGATCGGGGTCATGGTGGAGAACGCTCGCTTGTTCAGCCAGGTGGTCAATGCTCAACTGCAATGGATGAATACCTTCGACTCCATCCAGGATCCGATCTTGGTCCACGACAGCCAGAACGTCATTCGGCGAATCAATCGCGCCTTTGGCGAGCGCATAGGCCGGACTCCGTCGAAAATCGTCGGCAGAGATATCTCGGAAGTATTCGGCACGGGCCGCAAGGCAGCCTGCCGTTTTTGCATGGCCCTCGACGCCGGCGAGGAAATCCACGAAGCTGCCCTTGGCGGTCACTTCCTCGTTTCGACATCGCGGCTGGCCGACAAGGAAGGCCAGAACGAGTTTGTTCATGTCCTCCGCGATATTTCCGATCGCAAGGGGATGGAAGAGCGCTACCTGAACCTCTTTCACAATGTCCAGGAAGGTGTATTCATTTCGACCCCGGCCGGACGCTTCGTTGATTTCAACGAGGCCTTCATGCGGATGCTCGGTTACACCCGCCGGGAAGAACTCCTCGCCGTGGACATTGTGAACCAGCTCTACGTTCGCCCTGAACAGCGCGAGGCATTGAAGAAGCTCCTCGCCGAAAAGGGCAACGTCATGGGCTACGAACTGGACGTGAGGAAGAAGACGGGCGAACTCATCGCCCTGTCGGAATCCAGCTTCGCCGTCCGCGACGTCTCAGGAAACATCGTCGAATACCAGGGCTTTGTCCTCGACGTGACCGAACAGAAACGCACCGCCGAAGAAATCCGCCGGCGCAACCGCGAGCTTTCGGCTCTCAACTCCATCGCCAGCACTCTCTCCCAGTCGCTCGACCTCGATGAAATTCTAGGCAAAGTGCTCCGCCAGGTGGTCGAGCTCTTTTCCATGGACACGGGGGCCATCTATTTGATGCCTCCCGGCACTGCTCTCCTGGAGCGCAAGGCGGTTCTCGGACTCCGCTCCGAATTTGCTCATCGCTTCCCGCCCTTGCGCCTGCCGCCGGACCTCCTCGATCACCTCACCAGAGCGCACACGAACGTCCTGACCATGCAGCACCTCCCCTTCGTCCCGCCCATTTTCCGGGAAATTATGGACAAGGAAGGCTTGCATACGACTTTCCTGGTAATTCTCTGGTCGAAGGATAGAATCGTCGGCGGCCTGGCGGTGGGCAGCCGCTCGGTGCGAGAGTTTTCGCCAGCTGACCTCAGCCTGCTAACCGCAGTCGCCAACCAGATTGCCGCTGCCGTGGAGAAAATCCGTCTCTATGAAGAAACTCTCCGTGCCTACGATGATCTGCGGCATACCCAGGAACAGTTGCTGCAAAGCGAAAAGATGGCTGCTGTCGGCCAGCTCATCAGCGGCGTGGCCCATGAATTGAATAATCCGCTGACCGCTATCCTGGGTTACAGCCAGCTCCTGCAGAACAATCCCGAGGTGGGACCCAAGGCCAACGAATACACGGAAAAGCTGCTGCGCCAGGCGCAGCGCACCCACCGCATTGTCCAGAACTTGCTCAGCTTTGCCCGCCAGTCCAAGCTCGAACGCCACCTGGTGGATATCAACCGCGTCATCGAAGACACCATCACTCTCCGCGAATATGACCTCAAGTTAAACAACGTGCAGGTGGACCGGCAACTGGAAGCTAAACTCCCCGCCACCACCGGCGACCCTCACCAGCTTCAGCAGGTCTTTCTCAATATCCTCAACAACGCTTGCGATGCCATCCAGCAGAAGCAAAACGGAAAGGGCAAAATAGAAATCCGCACCTTCTCTCGTGACGGCCACATCATCGTCGAATTTGCCGACAACGGTCCGGGGATCAAGGATCCTTCCAAGGTCTTTGACCCCTTCTACACCACCAAGGCGGTGGGCAAGGGGACCGGCCTCGGCCTGAGCATCTGCTACGGCATCGTGGGCGAACACGGCGGGGAAATTTCCGCCGAAAACCGCAAGCCTGCGGGCGCCCTGTTTCGCGTCAGGCTGCCCATTCTTACCGGCGGTGCCAAACCCGTCGCGGCAGCGGCTTCCTCCCTCCAGGAAGTCCCGGCCGGCGCCCGCATCTTGTTGGTGGACGACGAAGAAGCCGTCCTCGAATTGGAACAGGAGATCCTGAAAGGCAAACTGTTCTCTGTCTTGACGGCTCGTTCCGGACAAGAAGCCCTGGCAGCGCTCGAACGAGAGACGGTCGATCTGGTCGTGACCGACCTGAAAATGCCGGGGGAGATCTCAGGAAAGGACCTGTTCTTCTGGATTCAGAAACATCGTCCCCAGTTGCAGCAACGCTTTGTCCTTACCATGTCGGATGCCAGGCAGGATGAGGTGCGTTCTTTGGTCGAAGAGCACCACATACACTATATTCAGAAGCCTTTTAATGTGACTGAATTTCTGGCAGTCGTGCAGCGCTCGCTTGCCTCTCCTCTTGAGCCCGCCCCCGCCCATTAACGACCGGCTGCTTTCGCCTTGGCCTTTTTCCCCTTCGGTTTCTCCATAGCCTCTGTCCAGGCATCCATCATTTTATAGGCCGGGTGGCGCTCGGCGACGCGTTGGAGCGGAAGCGCAAGCTCGGGATAGTTCCATTCTTTCCGCCAGGACTCCACCACGGATTTGAACCTGTACCAGGTCCCGACATGCTCGAAGTTGGTGGCCTGGAAAAGTTCTTCGTTGAGCAGCCCCTTATCCACCAGCGCGCAAACCAGCTCCCAATAGCCAAAGACCTTCCCGACTGCCTTGCCGCCAGTCGAGCCTTCCGGATAGCGCTTCTGAAAATCAGCGGCGTTCTTGAATTTGAGCGTCTTCACCAGGTCGCGGGCCTGGCGCAGTTGCGTTTCGCGCCGCATGTCGTAGATTCGCAGCAGCAGATCGGCGTCATGGTAATTGGATGGCTCCATAGTGATCTCCTCTCTGGTCCCCGGATCGGGTCATGGGACAGGTAGGCACATCCAATACCACAAGCTTTGGCCCATAGGCAAGCCGGGGAAGCGACAGGCAGCCCCGGGAAGAGCTTTCGCGGTTTGCCTGCTCATTTGTGCAGCTCAAGTCGTCAAAGTCATGATAAAACTTGGCCGATGATTCGGGTGCCCCGCGAGCGGATTGCCCATTACGAAACCTCGAGCCGCCTGGAGTGGCTTGAAGCCAACGGCCTGGGCGGATTCGCGTCGGGAACGGTGGCCGGGGCGCACACGCGTCGTTATCACGGCTTGCTGGTGGCCGCGCTTGAGCCGCCGCTCAAGCGGCACGTGATGCTCTCCCGAATCGAAGAATCGCTCCTTATCGGCGGCCAAACCTTTTCCCTTTCCACCAACCAGTTTCGCTTCACGATCTCGCCGGAAGGTTATCGCCATGTCGCCGAGTTTCGCCTGGACCCGTTTCCCACGTGGGTTTACAAAGTCGAAGGCGTGCGACTCGCCAAAAAGGTACTCGCCCTGCACGGACGAAACGCCACCCTGATCCGGTATGAATTTGAAGGAGCGCCGGCAAACACCCGGCTGCTCATCCGGCCGCTGGTGGCGGCGCGCGAGTTCCATTCCCTCGTTCACGCGAACGAACGAATACGAGGAGAGCCGGAGGGCGGCGAGGCGCGTCTGGTTTTGAAGCCCTATCCGGACTTGCCCGCCATCCATCTGGCGCACAATTTTGACCGTTTCCTCGCGGATCCAAAGTGGTACCGGGGCTTCGAATATTTGCGCGAATTCGAACGCGGGCTGGATTGGCATGAGGATCTATTTCACTACGGAGTCTTGGAAGCAACCTTGACCCCGGCCAAGCCTTGCCTGTTCGTTTTGGCCAGCCTGGAGCCGGACGTGGACGTGGCTGATGCCGGCGAGGCGCTCGAACGGGAGGAGCGCGCCCGGCGGCAAAAGCTTGCCGCCCTCTGCTCGGCCGAAGGCGAACTGGCCCGGGAGCTTTCGCTGGCGGCGGATGCGTTTGTGGTGAGCCGGAGCAAGGGCGGCAAGGCAATCCTTGCCGGCTATCACTGGTTTTCCGACTGGGGACGCGATGCCATGATCAGCCTGCCCGGTTTGTTGCTCGCCAACCGGCGTTACCTTGAGGCCCGCGAAATGCTGGCATCCTGCATTGGGGCTTGCCGTGGCGGGCTGCTTCCCAATCTGCTTCATGAGGACCAGGGTTCGCCTGTCGATCGGCCGGGCACGGCCGAGTACAACACGATCGACGCCACCCTGTGGCTTTTTCATGCATGTCATGCCTATTTCCGAGCCACGGCCGACTGGCGATTCCTGCGCGAGGAGATCTATCCGGCGCTCAAAAGCGTGATCGAGGCGCATCGGCGCGGCACGCGCCACAATATCCGCATGGATCCGGAAGATGGCCTGCTCAGTGGCTCGAGCGAGGCGGCGCTGACGTGGATGGACGCCCGCGTGGGCGCTCGGGTGGTCACACCCCGGCGGGGCAAGCCGGTCGAGGTCTCAGCGCTCTGGCACAATGCTCTCTGCGTCATGGCGGAATTTGCCAGCAGACTTGAGTACAACTCGGATGTCACCAAATTCCGCAGCATGGCCGAGCGAACGAGAAATAGTTTTCGACGGAAATTCTGGAATCCGGATCGTCGTTGCCTCTACGACGTGCTGGCCGCCGATGGGCCGGATGCCACCATTCGGCCCAATCAGGTGATTGCCATCGCTTTGCCTTTTTCTCTGCTCTCGCCGGAGCAGGAGCGGGCCGTACTCGAGGTGGTTCAGGCAAAGCTCCTTACTCCCTGCGGGCTGCGCACGCTCGACCCGGAAGATCCCGGCTACCAGCCTCGCTATCAGGGTAATGTCGAACAGCGCGACTCGGCCTACCACCAGGGAACGGTCTGGCCATGGTTGATGGGACCTTTCCTTCGAGCTTATCGCCGCGTTCATGGCGACACCGGGGCCACCCGAGAATTCGTCGGCCAGGCGCTGGCTGGTTTCGAGGATCATCTCGGAGAAGCCTGCCTCGGCAGCATTTCCGAAATATTTGACGGCGATCCGCCCCATGCGCCGCGAGGAGCTGTCGCCCAGGCCTGGAGTGTGGCGGAGACCTTGGACTGCCTCGTGGAAGAACAGCGCGGCGGAAAGCTGTCCGCCGCGGAGGGAGAAAGGTGAATCGGGCCGTCGCGAAAAGGCTTGCCTTGAGCGTGGGTGGCGAAAGGATGAGGTCCATCGCGCTGCTCTCGGTTCTTGGTCTTGTTGCTTGCCAGGGGGCGGGCAGCCGCAGCCAACTCGACTGTGCCGGTTGCCACGTTCAGATTGCCGGGGACTGGCAGCAATCGGCGCACGCCCGGAGCTGGTCGAGCAGCGAGTTTCAAAAGCGCGCTCAGGGAAGGATGGCGGAATGCGCTCCGTGCCACGCCCCGGACCTAATCATGAGCCGCGAGGCCGGCAAGCCTCCACGCACGCGCCCGATGGCGCGCCAGCGCGGCGTGGATTGCATCGCGTGCCACCAGGATGCCCGGGGAGCCATGCACGGCCCGTTTGACGCCATTCCCTCGCCGCACCCCTCCCAGCAGAACATGGCGCGGATGCGCTCAGTCGAGTTTTGCGCCTCGTGTCATGGCCAGAACGATCGCTACGATCAAATCACCGAGTGGCGTCAATCGAGCCTGAAGAAAACGGGCGTCACCTGCCTCGATTGCCACATGCCGCTCGCGGAAATGCCGCTGGTCGAAGGCGCTGACTACGGCCATGCGCCGCGGCGGCAGGTACCGCGACATCTTTTCCTCGGCCCGCTGGACCCGAAATTTCTCTCGACCTCCGCCCAGTTGCGTTTGAAGGTCGAAAAGGGAATTGTGGAGGCGACGATTGACAACGGCTTCATGCCGCACACCCTGCCCGGCGGCGGCTTCAGTCAATTCTGGCTGAGAGTCAGCGTGCGTCACCCTTCAGGCCGCGTCGTGATGCAAAGGGAAGAACGGTTGGACTACGATCGAGCCAACCGCATGCGAGCCGGCGAGGTGCGGCGGTATCGGTATCCCTTGGCAGATCGAATGAAAAATCAAATGAGAAATCCAGTTCACGGCCGGGTGCGGGCCGAACTGCTCTACAAACGTTACGCCGACGCGGACGATTCGACCGCGCTCTTGGCGCTGGCCCGTGAGATGGAATTTTAGGGGATGGCAAGAAACTCGGCTCGGCGAGACAGTGGGCTCGTCCAAATGCTCAGCGGCGTCGCTCGTAAGGGCGTTCGGCTTCGCTCTCAGGCAGCGCGTCAAATCGCTCTTTGGTTTCGTCAAACTTGCCGTTTTCTTCGCCCACCGCGTTGTGAGGGAACTGCTTGAATGGCTCTTCGGCGGGAATCCGCTCGAACCAGCGCTGGAAGCTCAATTTTTCGTGGTGCGAGAAATCGAGCCGGAGAAGCAGCCAAATCTTTTCTCCGCCGTTGCCCGGCCCGGCGCGCTCGATTTTCCACTGAAGCTTTTCGCCAAGACGAAAAACGTGCCGCCAGTGCTCCACCTGGCGCCGGGCATGCTGCGCGGCTTCTTCGTTCGCGCCAAAGTCAAATATCAGATAGGATTCCGCCACGAAGGAGATATAACGTCCGGGCGCAGGAAAAGTCAAGGGAACGGCGAATCGCCGGTGGCGGGCCGCGGCCGAAAAAGCCATCCCGTACCTCGCGACCCCTGAGAACAAATGAAAACAAATGAAAACAAAATGCGCAGAGGCCTTCTGACTCTCATCTTACTTATTTGTGCTTTCTTGACTCCCGGCAGCAGTCTTGAAGGAGTTGCATCCTCTGCCTGCTTTGCCTCCTCTACTTCCTCTGCTTCCTTTACCTCCTTTACCTCCTCTGCTTCCCCCGTCCGCGCCGAAGCCTATCGCATCGAGGTTGCGTTCTCGCCGGCGGAGGGAAAGTTGCAAGCAAAAGTCTCACTCGATCTGCGGGCGGTTGAGCCGATGCGAGCGATGGAGCTGGAACTGGCACGCTCGCTCGAAATTCACTCGGTTGAAACCATGGAGGGCCAGAAGCTGAGGTTCGAGCGGAGCCGGCTGGCGCTTTCGCCGAAGCTGCTGGTGGATCTGGACAAGCCGGCGGCAGCCGGAGACAAAATTACGCTGGTATTTCGCTATGGCGGAAAAATCCGCGGCGGGCTTTTGGATTTCGTCCGGAGCGACGGGATTTTGCTGCGAGACGATGCCCGATGGTATCCGGCGGTGGATCTGGCTGCGTTCACACAACTCGAAACCAGGATCACGGTGCCGGCAGGGTGGGAAGCGGTGAGCTCGGGCAACCTCGTCAGCCGCGAGGAACACGGGAAACAGGTGACTTTTGTCTGGCAGGCCGGCTCGGCGGTGTCATCGCGGTCCGTCGCGGCAGGCCCTTACCGGGAACAGCGTCTTCGGCAAGGCGCCATCACTTATGCGATCCACTTGCCCGGGCAACACGCCGAGCGAAGCTCCTGGCTGCTCGGGCGCGCCCGGCGCATTTTGGAGTTTTATGCGGCGCGATTCGCTCCCTACCCGCACGCGTCTTTCTCGCTGCTGGAGGCTCCCATCGAATCTCATGGTGCCGCAGGATATGCGGCGGCAGGCTTCTCGGCGATCAGTCCGGAAGGGGTGGAGTTCGATGGAGCGGCGCTCTACAGCCCTGAATTCTTGCCGCACGAGCTGGCTCACCAGTGGTTCCCCAACGAAGTGACCCTCGCGGGCGCCGAGGACGGATGGCTGGCCGAGGGGCTGGCGCAGTATGCGGCGCTGCTCTATCTCCGCGAGACCGATCCGCCGCAGGCGAAATTGTTGGTCGAGCGTTCGCATCTCGGCGCGCTGGCGGTGGACCCGCTGCGGCCGATTTCCGCCGGACTGAAACTGTTTTCGACCGATGGCGCCTCCATCGCTGACGCGACGCTCTACCAGCGCGGGCTGCTGGTCTTCACCACGCTCGAAACGGTCATCGGACGGAGCCGGGTGGAGCAGGCGTTGCGGGAATACTACGCTCGCTATCGCGGTCGCGCGGCTTCGATCGCCGACTTCGAGAAAATTTGCGAGGAGGTTTCTCACCGCGAGTTGAAGTGGTTTTTCGACTACTACATTCGCGGGACCGGGATTCCAACCATCTCTCTCGACGTGCTGGCGAATTCGCCCCCGGGCGAGTTCCAGGCTACCATCCGCATTGCCGACGTGCCGGAGAATTTTAGCGTCCGGGTGGACTTGCCGCTCGTGACTTCGACGGAAAAAATAGACCACTCGGTGGCGACGATCGGTTCGGCGACTCCCTTCACGATTACCTATAGCGGGACACGGCCGACGATCGACCTCGACCCGGAATTGAAAATTCTGCGCTGGACCGATGCCGCCCGGGTCAATCGCGCGGTCTCGAAGCGGATGGGTCGCGCTGACGATCTCCTGCAGGAAGGGAAAGCGGCAAATGCCCAGGCGGAACTCGAAAAGGCCGCGCAGCTCGACCCGGAGAATGTCTCGGGGTCCCTGGGATGGGTTTTTCTTCGCCTGGGGCGCATCGGGCTCCGCCAGGGACGGATTTCGGCGGCCAGAAATTTTCTGCGGCGCGCTGGCAAGACCTCTTCGTCTGATCCGCTGGCCGATGCCGGCGTCGGGCTGTGGAGTCAAATTTCCATCGCGCAGCTTGAGGAGAGGCTGGGAAGAAAGACCGCGGCCCGGCGAATCTTCCGAAGCCTCCGGGGAACCACGCCGGCTTTTTTGCTCAGAAGCAGGCTTGATTTTGAGGGGCCAAGTGGGCCCACGGCCGGCGAGGTCATCGCAGTGGGGCTCGGGAAGCTCGCCATTCAGCCGGTGAGGCACTGACGTTTACCCGGATATTATCGGGCCTTGCCGCCACCCGGCCGCTATGCTATCCTCCGGCGAAGAAAAAGCGAAAGAAAGAGCCGCTTCAACCGCAGTCGGGTTGACCGGCCTTGTTGCTTGCAGGTTAACCTTCACTGCCTGAAGACGAGAAGATGAATCCATGAACTATCCTGTGCGAGCGGGGGCGGGGGCAACCTCGCCGGTGCACTCCGCGCTCAATACCCTCCAGGAAAAGAACCGGCAGCATCCAGTCTTGACGGCGGTCGAGCTTCTGCCGGCGCGCCCGGCGGTTCTGGCTCCTTATCCGGATTGGACTCACCCGGAGCTGCGCCGGGTTTATCGCCAGAAAGGCATCGAGCAACTTTACTCACATCAGGCTGACGCGGCCGAACGCATCGCGGCGGGCAAGAACGTCGTCATCGTCACGCCGGCCGCATCCGGCAAAACGCTTTGCTACAACCTGCCGGTGCTCGATGCCGTGCTCAAAAACCCGGACACTCGCGCGCTGTATCTTTTCCCGACCAAAGCGCTCGAACAGGACCAGCTTGCCGAGCTCGAGGACCTGATTGACAAGATGGACGCGCCCATCCGGACGTTCACCTACGACGGCGACACTCCGGCCGACGCGCGCAAGGCCATCCGGCAGCAAGGCCACATTGTCCTGACCAACCCGGACATGCTCCACGCCGGCATCCTTCCGCACCACACCAAGTGGACACGGCTGTTTGAAAACTTGCGCTACATCGTGCTCGATGAGCTGCACACCTACCGGGGAGTTTTCGGGAGCCACGTGGCGAACGTCCTCCGGCGGCTGAAGCGCGTCGCCCGCTTCTACGGCTCGAACCCGCAGTTCATCTGCTCGTCGGCCACGATTGCCAACCCGGCTGAGCTTGCCGGCCGGCTGATCGAAGAGGAAGTGGAGCTGGTTGACCGGAGCGGGGCGCCGGCGGGCGAGAAATTTTTCCTATTTTACAATCCGCCGGTGGTCAATCGGTTTCTCGGTATCCGCCGGCCCTACGTCAATGAAGCGGCCGGCATCGCCCATGAATTTGTGCGCCGCGGGTCGCAAAGCATCGTGTTCACGAATACGCGGCTGACGACCGAAATTCTGGTGACGTATCTCAAGCAGGCGCTCGAGCGCGGGCCGGTGGACGAGAAGACGGTGCGCGGTTATCGGGGCGGCTACCTGCCCAGCGAGCGGCGGGAAATCGAACGCGGCCTGCGTGAAGGCTCGATACGGGCGGTGGTGGCGACGAATGCGCTCGAGCTCGGCATTGACATCGGGTCGCTCGATACGGCCATCCTTGCCGGCTATCCGGGAACGATAGCTTCCACGTGGCAGCGCGCCGGGCGAGCCGGCCGGCGCAGCGGAACCTCCTGCGCGGTGCTGGTGGCTTCGAGCCATCCCCTTGACCAGTACATCGTCAACCACCCCGAGTATTTCTTCGGCAATTCGCCGGAACATGGCTACGTCAACCCCGATAACCTCGAAATCCTCTTGAATCACCTCAAGTGCGCGGCCTTTGAGCTGCCGATCGGCGAGAAGGAAATGTTTGGCGGGCAACCGGTCGAAGAGATTTGCGATTTCCTGGCCGAGCGCGGGTTTCTTTATCCGACCGGGGGCGTCTATCACTGGACCCAGGAGGCTTATCCGGCGGATACGGTCAGCCTGCGATCGGTTTCATCCGACAATTTTGTGGTGGTGGACATCACCGGCGAGCCGCGGGTGATCGGTGAAGTGGACTTTCCGAGCGCGCTGGCGACCCTGCACGAGAAAGCCATCTACATCCACGAGGGCCAGCAGCACCACGTCGAGAAGCTCGATTTCAAGGAGCGCAAGGCCTACGTCAAGCAGGTGGACACGGACTATTTCACCCAGGCGATTTCCTACACGCAAGTCAAAATTCTGGAGGAATTTGAGAGGGAAGAGCGGGGGCCGGCGGCGAAGCGCCATGGCGAAGTGCTGGTGCGGCGCCAGGTGGTTGGATTCAAGAAGATCAAATTCTTTACGCTCGAGAACGTGGGCGCGGGCGAGCTCCAGTTGCCCGAGAACGAATTTCATACGACCTCCTGCTGGCTCACCCTGCCGCGCGATTTCTATGCGTCCTTGGGCTACTCCGTGACCCATCGCCAGAATGGAGTCTCGGGCTTGCTGAACGCGATGCAAACCGTCGCCGCGCTGCTGCTCATGTGCGACCCGCGCGACCTGGGGCGGACCATTGAAGA
>DATBWB010000110.1 GCA_036514995.1 Candidatus Acidiferrales bacterium | reverse complement strand
TATTTGTCCGCCGCCGCGCTCGAGGAATCGATCATGGAATCATGTTCGCTTGGGAAAGGAACCAGTCTTGGAGCCAGCGCCATTGGATCGTAACGATCTCGCGCCGGCCCACCGGGGTATCGATCCCCGTAGTAGGGCCGCCTTCCGGAGCAAAGCGTTGGCACTCGGATTCTTTTCGCGCGGTATCGCCGTTCTCATTCGCATGCCCTTCTTTCTACTTCTTACGGCCCTGGTGGCCCGGCATCTTTCCCCGGAAGAGTTTGGCCTGTGGGTCGTCCTGTATTCGTTTGTTGAACTTTTCGCCGTAATGGATCTGGGCTTCGGTCTCACTCTACGGAATCGGTTGGCGGCCTTGCATTCGGACCGGTCAGACCGCCTGAAGGATCACCGGGCCCAAGACGAGTTCCTTTCCATCTTCTACGCTTTCCTCGCTTTTTCGTCGTTGATCATTCTCATCGTCTGCGTCCTCAAGCCGTTGATTCCCTGGGGAGCCATCTTCAAGACAGCCGATCCAGCCCTGGCCCAGCAGGCCGGGAGCGCCGCAACCTTTGTCATCGCGGTGCTCATTCTCAACCTCACCTTCATGCTGAGCCAGGCAGGCTTCTTCGCCTATCAAGAGACACATTGGGTCAGCGCTTTCGATCTGCTCAAGGCGATCTCCACCTTTGTAGCCGTTTGGGCCGTAATCTCCCTGCGGGGATCATTCTCATCGGTCGTGTGGGCTTTTTATGCCGTCCTGCTTTTCACTTCTGTCAGCTGCTTGGCGACTTTCCTTCTCCGGCGCTCCTGGAAATTCGCCAAGGTCGAGTGGGCTGACCTAGTTCGGAGCTTGAAGAGCGCTACGCCAACAAGTTTCAAATTTGCTCTGATGCAAGTGGCGGGCGCTATCATTTTCTATACGCATACCTACATTGTGAGCTACACGGCGGGAATGTCGGCGGCAGGCGATTACGGCCTGGTGCAAAGGCTTTTCCTCTTGCTGAACGGGATCCACTTTTTTCTTCTTACACCGCTCTGGTCGGCCTATACGGAAGCGGCTGCGCTGGGTGACTGGCAGTGGGTTCGCAAACAAATGCGGTGGTCGCTCCTTTACACGGCCATCGTTTACGGCCTGGGTGTGGGGCTATTTCTGGCGGCTGGGCCGAAGATCATTCTTATCTGGACGGGGAAATCAATTCACCAACCGGGGCTCTATATGGTTCTGGGCGCGTGGGCTATCGTGTATGGTTGGATAAACTGTTTTTCGGTGTTTCTCAACGCGCTCAATTGCCTGGACCGGCAAGTTCAGTTCCTGGTCGGGGGAGCCATCCTGAACCTTCCGCTGGCGTTTTTCTTGGGTTCGAAATTGGGCAGCCCGGGAGTTGCCCTGGCTGGATTGCTGGTGGTCCTTCCCCTGGCCGTTTCCGACACCATTCAGTCGTTCAAGATTCTGGGGCAGCCAGGGCAAACCGCTCGACAAGCTGTCACGGTCATGGAGTAACCGCTCATGCTTTCCTCAAAGCTGATTTCCATCTGCATCCCAACCTACAACCGGGCGCGCCATTTGGGCGAAGCCCTGGCCAGCATCGTGCCCCAGATGGACAACGACGTCGAGATCGTCATCTCGGACAACGCCTCGACGGACAACACCCGGGAAATGGTTCGCCAATACGAGGAGAAGTTTGGTTCCATCCGATATTTTCGAAACGTGACCAATCTGGGGTTCGATCGCAACCTTCTCGCTTGCCTGGAGCATGCCGAGGGAGAGTACGTCTGGCTGTTCGGCAGCGACGACCTCATGAAGCCCGGAGCTGTCGAGGCGGTCCGCCAATCCCTTCGGGATCAACCGGTTTTCGTTTATCTGAACTTTCAGGTCATCAGCCCCGAAGGGGATCTGCTCATCGGTCCGAAAATAGAAATTCCCGAGAACCGGGATTTTCGCGACGGGCTCGCCTGTATCCAAGAGCTGGGCGGTAATCTTGGTTACATGTCTGCCGCAATCCTTCGGCGCCACCTCTGTCCCAAAGTTCCCGCCAGCCACGAGCTTGTGGGCTACGGTTGGATTCACTTGCACATGATCCTTCGATTTCTGCGGGAAAGCGGAATCGTCCGGTACATTGGTCAACCGCTGGTCCAGGCCCGACGGACTCCTTCGCTTGAGTATAACTTTGCCGAGAGAATGGTCACCGAACTCGACCGCGTGATTTGGCACGCCCGCCGCGACGGTTATGCACGCTCGACGCTCCGCAAACTAACAAACAAGATCATCCGGGAATTCCAACTGGGCCACGCGGTCGGCTTGAAATGCGCCGGCCATCCGGAGTTTGGTCAATTCGTCCTGGCTTGTTTCAAGCGATATTGGACTTACCCGCTGTTTTGGTTGTTGATCGTTTCCGTCTTTCTCGTCCCCCGAGGCGTCCTCTTGCCCATCCGAGATTATCTCAGGGCCAGGAGGGCAGCTTCCGTGCTTTCTGCTTCGATCAAGGGGACGGACAGCAGGACCTCCTGCGGGGCTGCGCCCACGAGACTCCACAGCCCCGGGGCAACCTACAAACAGGCATTCTTTGAGAAAAGAACCGGCGGCGGAAGGGAAAATTAAAATGAGATCTGCTTCCCATCCGCGCCAACGAGGCTTTTGGACCATTTTTCGCCGCGCATTGCGGGTTCCCAACGCTCAATCCATTTCCATCCCTTGGCGATGAACAGTCATACTCTACTCACCGATAACGCGAGTTCGGCTCCCGGCCTGGGCCGGTTTCCGAGCCGCACGACTTCCTCTTCACCTCCCGCGATTCTCAATGTAGTCATGGGGATCCTCGGTGTCCTCTTGGCGTTGGTCGGATACGGATTGGCCGAGCGGGGAGGCGGGCTGGTTGGGGCTGGCGCCGCAGTAGGACTCTTGGCGCTTACCAATCCTCGCTCGGCACTCTGGCTTGGCAGCGCGGTATTGATGGTGGCTTTTGTCGTCTTTCCCAGCACTCCTCCTGACACATTGGTCGGCACGGCCCCGCCGACGGAATATTACTTCTGGGCTGTGGCCTCGGTTCTTAGTGCCCTGGGGTTGGGGATCGCTCTCTTATTTCGCCCGATCGCCGGCAGGCGCCAGTTCACGAGACGGCTGCGTTCGAGCGAGTCGGTAGCGATGGCGCTGATGTTTTTGGTCTGTGTTGCCTCCGGTGTTTACGGCCAACTGCTGGGAAATGGTACCTCGCTGGTCTTGCGTCAGTTTTATGGAACCCTTCTTTTCTTCATGACCTATCTCTGTACGCTTTATTTTTTGCCCTCGATGAAAGATGTGGCCTGGGTTCTCAATAGGTTGAAAACGGCGGCTGTTCTCACGGGACTCGCCTATTCCGTCTGGCTCATCATTCTGAATCGAAAGTGGCTCGGGGTCATAGGAGAAGAATCCTATTATCGCGTAGCGACTCCTCTCGCGCACTATTCAGGGGTCTTTATGGTGGTAGCCTTCGCCCAGCTCACTACCTCCGGAAGACCCCGCAGAAAATCTCGCTTCTTGGTTGAGTTTCTGATCTTCGCCGTGACTCTGGCGCTTTTCGGAGCCAGAGCGTCCACCCTGGTCGCCATCGCTTCGATTCTCCTGCTCGTCAGCTTGCGATTGTGGAAGAGTTCTGGACTTGTCTGGCTACGGGATTTGTCTCTTTTCCTGCTGCTCGCAATCGTGAGCGTTTTGCTGTTGCAGACGGCAAGTCCCGGTTCCGACTTTGTGAGGGCTGTGGCCCAGCGATTTCTTGCGCCCTGGGAGATGGACGCATCCTACGAGGGCCGCCTCGCACAATGGTCGGCTATCGTCGAATCGGTCAAGGATCACCCTCTGTTGGGGGTCGGCCTGGGTGGCAGCTTGACCTTCTACTTCCCTTATGTACGCCAGATCATGACATGGAATTATATCGACAATGGTTGGGGATTCGTCTTGCACAAAATGGGACTGCTCGGTCTTGGTGCATTGCTTTTTATGCTCGCCAGGTTTGTGATCACGTCCAAAAAGCTGCTTCGCTCCGGGAGACGGTTGCCCGACCCGTCTCTCCTCTACTCCCTGGTCGGGGCATTCGCTTATAGCGTCCTCGCGATGTTCGGTGGTCCTTCCTTTTTCCATTTTTTGAGCGCAGGTGTATCGGGAATTCTTCTGGGGAGTATGGTCATCGTTGCGCAGGCGGAAGTGGCTCCTCAACCGGTGCGGAGTTCCCCCTCCCAAACCGCCGCTGCTTCGCGGTTCGTTCAACAGCCGGCTGCACGCTGACCGGAGGTATTTCTCTCGATTGCAAGGCAACTGACTGTGAGCCGGTTCGGAGGCCCGTCGAAACAAGCTTATGTGTCTCTTGAAAGAGGACGAGTCTTTTTGCGGGGTTAACGAGTGAAAAGGGAGAGAGTGCACCGCATGGGGGCATATGTCAGATAGAACTCCCCTCATCCACCAGAAAAGCGCCCAGGTCGAAAAGCAGTTCTTCGACGAAATGGCAATGCGTTGTAGTCGGAGGGCAGAGCAGATCAATCTCGACCAGCCACTCGAACATATGCCCGCACTCATCTTCGAGAAACTGGGGTCCCTCGAAGGAAAGCGAGTCCTGGATATTGGCGCAGGAACGGGAGAATATTCCGTCCACTTTGCCCGGCGTGGAGCTTCTGTGGTTGCGGTGGACCTGTCCCCCGAGATGTGTGCTATCGCGCGAAGTTTGGCAGAGAGGTACTGTGTTGCTGGCCGGGTCGAGATCAGGCAAGGAACTCTGGAAACGGTTGGGCTGCTTCCCGAAAGCTTTGATGGCATTTTCGGTAACGCGATTCTGCATCATTTGAACTTAGACCGCGATGTGCCCTGCCTGGTGAGTCTCCTGAAAAAGGGGGGATTCTTTGTATTCGCTGAACCGCTCCGACATAACCCCGTCGCCAACCTGTACCGCTATTTGACGCCCCACTGGCATACACCGGGCGAAGGACCCCTGGGCTTCGAGGACATCGAGAACATGAGAAGGTTTTTTACGCGCCTGAGCTATTCCAACTTCTACCTGATCTCGCACATTCGGGTCTTGGTTCGCCAGCTCTTTCGCAGCGAGCGACTCTCGCGAGATGTTTTTGAGGCACTCTTCCCCGTGGATGAGTTCATCCTGAGACTGTTTCCAGGAGTGAGGAAATATTGTTGCTACACGCTGATCTATGGTGAGAAATAGAATCCCGGTAGTCACTATGTGTTTCTTGAGGTGATATTTTTCGACGTCCTACGGATGCTGACTTATGTTCGAGCTTCTCTTTTGGTCGGCGGCGTTGTTTGTGATTTACGTTTACGTCGGCTACCCCATTCTTATTTCCATTGCATCCAGGATTTGGAATTCACCCACGAAACAGGCGGAGATACGACCCGCGGTGAGCCTCGTTACCCCGGCCTACAATGAAGAAGGCGTGATTGCCAAGAAGATCGAAAGTTGTCTTTCGCTGGACTATCCGGCAGACAAATTGGAGATCATTGTGGCCACGGATGGATCCACCGATCGAACCGTAGAGATTGTTAGCCGCTACCACGCACGAGGCGTCAAGCTCAGCCATTCCCCGTGTCGAGAAGGCAAGGTCGTGGCAGTGGATCGGGCCATTCGACTGGCTACCGGAGAAATTATTGTCAATTCTGATGCTAAGGCCTCTCTGGCGACTGATGCCCTAAAACGGATCGTGCGCCACTTCCATGATCCATCCGTGGGCTGCGTGAGCGGGAAACGTGCGATCGTGTTACAGCGCGAGAGCGGCCCGAGTCTGGCCGAAAATCTTTACGCCCGGTACGAGAGCTTTCTCAAAAAGTGCGAATCCGCATTGCATTCCTGTGCCGGGGCAGAAGGACAGATCTATGCCTTCAGGAAGTCCCTGTATCCGGGGCTGCTCGCGTCGCTCGGAAGCGACGATTTCTATCTTCCCCTGAAACTTTTGGCCAACTCAGGGTGTCGCCTCATCTATGAGCCTGAAGCAGTGGCTTTCGTTGCGGCTGGGGCCACTGTGCCAGAAGAGCTGAGACGAAAGCTCAGAATTCGCATCAATACTCTATCGGTGATGAAACAGATGTGGCCGCTCCTGGTTCCTTTTCGAAGCCCCGTCTGGTGGCAATTGCTTTCTCACGTCATGGCGCGATACCTGGTCCCGCCTGCCCTGGTTGTGTGGTTTGCATCCTCGGCTGTTTTGAGCCAACAATCCGCTTTCTATGTAGCCGCACTGATAACCCAGGGCCTCTTTTATCTCTTCGCGGCGCTGGGCTGGTGGCTGGAAACGAAGGCTATTCGGGTGAGGATCTTCTATGTTCCATTCTATTTTGTGTTCATGCATCTCGCGATGGTCTGGGGAACGATCCGTTTCTTCCGAGGCAGTCAAGCGCATATTTGGGAACCGACCCAACGAGTGAGCGATGCTTTCCCCCATTGACTTTGGCCGGGATCGGAGCAGCGGCAAGGCAACCGTGTCGTGGTGCCCAATGGGGCTGGAAATCCTTGCCGGTAGTTTGAGGAATTGATAATATGATGGCTTGTTAGATCTGCTGAAGCTTGTTGCCGGGTGACGTCTCTGCCCCGACGCACCCGGCTGATGTCACCCCTTCCCATAGTCATTTACCCCTTCCCATAAATTGTCTTCTACGCCGGTCGAGGAGGCTCGTCCGCAAGACGAGGAACTGACTGAACGAGAGGAGCTGTCTTTGCGAGGAATCTTCCCAGTGGCACCGTGCCCCGAGGAGGCGACGCCCCGAGAGACGCCGCTTATGTCCGCATCAGCCGAAAACACCGTGACCGTTGCCGGCATGCCGTTGGCCAACGCTTTGCCGGCAGCGCTGGCGAGAGAAATCATCCGCAAGGTCGCCGTGGTGATCCTGGACGCGGCGGCCGTGTTCTTGGCGCTTGTTCTATCGTTCGGCTTTTGGGCCAGCGTCTGGGGGCTCAGCTTTGAATTTCCGCGGCACGTGAGAAACCTCTTCCTTTTTCTGCCGATTCTTGTGTTCACCACCTATTTCTTAGAGGGCTACAAGCCGCTTGAGCGGCGCCGGCCGGAAAGAGAGCTGGAGATTCTTGTCAAGAGCGTTTCTTTCAGCTTTCTCTTTCTGATCGCGGCCAACTACGTTCTGTTCAAAACCGAGCCGGTGTCTCGTTACATCATTCTCACCTGGTGGCTCGCCAGCCTCGTCCTGGTTTTCGCCGAGCGATTTACCCTCCGCCAGATTTACCACCGACTGTGGCGCAAAGGACTCCTCCGGCAAAGAGTGCTTGTGATCGGATCGGGGCCAAAGTCGCGGTTGCTTCAGACCCTCCTCCGGCTCCAGCGGCACCCGGGGTTTTGCTTCGTGGGGTTGGCCTCCGACGATGCGGAAGAAACCAGCGCAAACCAAACCAATGGTTGTTCGAACCATACGCCCCTGCCTCGACTGGGTGCCGTTCACGACTGGCTTCGCCTGGTTCAAGAACACAAAGTGGATCTGGTGATCCTCGCTTTCCGTGATTTTTCAGACGAAGTGCACCGGCAGATCGTCTCCATTCTCGGGAAGTGCAAAGAGCACCGGGTGCGGGCGAAAGTGTTTTCCGACGTGTTCAACTACTCCAATGCCGGCTTCGAGATCGATGAGTTCTCCGGCTTTTTCGTCCTGAACCACAGCCGGTTGCCTCGAGAGAGAATCTTCGACCTCGCTTTCAAGCGAGGCCTCGACGTGGCCGGCGGCCTGGTGGGAACCATCCTGGCCGGGCTTCTTTATCTGATTGTCGGAGCGATGATCAAGATCGAAGACGGCGGCCCGATCCTCTACAAGCAGCAGTTTGTTGGCCAGGGCGGAAGTTCCAAGCACTACTGGAAGTTTCGAACCATGAAGCTCGACGCCGACAAAATTTTCCAGGACGACCCGCGGTTGCAAGAGGAATTCGAGAAATCGTTCAAATTGCGTTCCGACCCGCGCGTGACAAGAGTGGGAAAGTTCCTCCGCAAATACAGTCTTGATGAATTCCCGGAATTCGTAAATGTGCTCAAGGGCGATTTGAGCTTGGTCGGACCACGCACGATATGCCGAAGAGAAATCGAAAGGTACGGTGAGTCTTTTGACAGGCTGATGCGGGTGAAGCCCGGTATGACGGGCTTCTGGCAAGTGATGGGGCGGCAGACCACCTCTTACGAAGAGCGAGTCCAGATGGACATGTTCTACATCGAGCGGTGGTCCATCTGGCTGGATGCGATCCTGATCTTGAAAACGGTCTGGAAGGTCGTGCAAGCCGAGGGAGCCTATTAATGCCCTTCCAACCCGGTTCGAAACACGAGCAAGCCGCTCCCGGGCAGGAACCGGCCAAGGCCGGTGGTCGGCTTGGTGTTAGGGCACAAGTTGGAACCGCCCTCGGCGTCTGCCCACCCAGGGCAAAGTGGGTGGTCAAACGATGAAAGCACTGGTCACTGGCGGAGCCGGATTTATTGGTTCTTCGGTGGTGGATGCCTACCTGGAGCGAGGGTTGGCGGTGGTGGTGGTTGATGATCTCTCCCGGGGCGCGATCGAGAACCTCAACCCGCGGGCCAAGCTCTACCAGATTGACATCCGCGATGCCGCTGCCCTCGAGCATCTTTTTGAAACGGAACGGCCGGAAATTGTCAATCACCACGCCGCCCAGATGGATGTGCGGCGGGCGGTCCACGAGCCGGTCTATGACGCGGAGGTGAACGTCATCGGCTCCATCCATCTGCTCAACTGCGCGGTGCGCTTCGGCGTGCGACGCTTTATCTACGCATCCACGGCTGGCGCAGCTTACGGCGAACCGGCGAGCAACCCGGTGGCTGAAAGCCACCCCATCAACCCCATTACCCCTTACGGCATCAGCAAGCACACCGTCGAGCACTATCTGTTCGCCTATCTCGCCCTCTATGGGTTGAGTTACGTCGTGCTGCGGTACGGAAACGTGTACGGCCCCCGGCAGAGTTCGAGGGGCGAGGCAGGTGTGGTGGCGATCTTCTGCGAGCAGATGCTGCAAGGCACCAGGCCCAAAATCTATGGCGACGGCAGCAAGACCCGCGACTACGTCTATGTGAGCGATGTGGCGCGGGCCAATCTCCTGGCTCTCGAGAGGGGCGACCGGGAAATCTTCAACATCGGCTGCGGCCTGCCCACCACCGACTACGAAATTTTCTTGAAGGTGCGCTCCGCTCTTGGTTCGAAGACGATCGAGCCAACCCACGTGGACAAGCGCCCGGGCGAAATTGATCACGTCTTCCTCGACGTCAGCAAAGCGCGGGAGATACTCGGTTGGGCAGCCAAGGTCCCGCTCGACCAGGGCATTCCGTGGTCGGCCGCTTATTTCAGGCAGCGACTTGCCGAAAGGCTGGTGGGACCCGGCCCGCAAGCGCCCAGGAGCATGTCGGCTGGCGGAAGGAGAGGATCGCGATGAAGGCAGTTGTGCTGGCAGCCGGTCGAGGCGATCGCCTGCGGCCGCTCACCGACCGCCTGCCCAAAGTAATGCTGGAGTTCGATGGCCGGCCGCTCCTCGCGCATTCCCTGGAGCAGTTGCGGCGGCATGGCCTCCGCGAGGTGGCCATCAACCTGCACCATCTTCCCGAAGCAATTGTCAGATACTTCGGCGACGGCGAGCGCTGGGGAATGCGTATCCATTATTCGTACGAAGCAGAGTTGCTGGGCACCGCTGGAACGCTTCGGAACTTGGAAGCCTTCCTCGGCCGGGAACCTTTCTTCCTGCTCTACGGCGACAACGTGACCGACTGCGACCTCTCTCGCCTGGCGCGTTTCCACCGTAACCGCGCTGCCATCGCCACCGTGGCCGTCTGCTGGCTGGAGAATCCGTGCTCCTGTGGCATTGTCGAGATAGATGCGAGCGACCGGATTGTACGCTACCAGGAAAAGCCGAGGCCCGAGGATGTCTTCAGCCATTACATTAACGCCGGCGTCTATTGCTTCGAGCCGGAGATTGGCCGCTACCTTTCCGATCCGCCAGCAAGCGACTTGTCGCTCCACGTGCTGCCCCGCCTGCTCAAAGATCGAGCCGCCCTTCTTGCCTACCGTTACGGTGGCTATGTTTTGAAGTTCGATAGTTTCGAGGACTGGGAGGTTTCACAAAACGTGCTGGCGGAAAGACGCCGGGCCGGGCGTCGAAGGAAAGTTCAAAGCGTGAGCAAGTCCTGAATCGCAAGGGAGGCGTGTGGCAGAAGAAAAACCGATGCCGGTGGTGATCCTGGCCGGTGGCTTGGCCACGCGACTGCGCCCGCTGACCACCGCTGTGCCGAAAGCGATGCTCGCTGTTCATGGCCGTCCCTTTCTCCTCTACCAGCTTGAGTTGTTGCGAGCCGCTGGCCTGCGCCAGATTGTGCTCTGCACGGGTTATCTTGGCGAACAGATCGTCGAGTACTTTGGCGACGGCCGAAAGTTTGGCGTGTCGCTGGCCTACAGCCGCGATGGCCAACAGTTGCTTGGCACCGGAGGGGCGCTCCGAAAAGCAACGCCCCTTTTGGGGGAAGAATTCCTGGTGATGTATGGCGATGCCTATCTGATGTCGGACTACGCCGCCATCCAGCGCGCCTTTCGCGCCTGCCGCCAGCCCGGACTTATGGTGGTCTATCGGAACAAGGATCAGTATGACCGCAGCAATGTGGTGCTGGGCGATGGCCGGGTGACCTTCTACAGCAAGACAGAGCAGCGGCCGGGAATGGTTTACATTGACGCCGGCGTGAGCATTTTTCGCAAAAGCGTCGTGGAGCTGATTCCCCCCGGCTCGCTGGCGTCGCTCGAAAGCCTTCATCAACTTTTGATTGCTCGCGGGCAGCTTGCCGCGTTTGAGACAGAACAACGATTCTATGAAATCGGTTCCTTGTCCGGTCTCAAAGAATTTGAGCATTTCGTTGCCGGGCAAAGCCGCCTCGCCGTGGGCGCGACTGAACGATAGCGGCGACGCGTTCAACCCGTCGGCAGCCAAAGCCCGGCCAGGTGGCAGTGAAGCCTCAAAGGCATTGCCGGTAGAGCCCTGGGATCAGGTTGATAAGCTGGCTGGGTGATGCCGGCCCTTTCTCCCGACTTGCCCGCATTCGGGCTTGTCCGAACCGGGGCTTGCCGGAGCGCCTCCGCTCTTTCCCCTTCCACGATGGCGCATCTCGCCTCGGACTCTTTTTCTGTCAGCGAAGTGAAGGTCTTATGGCGCGGAAAAGACCCCTTCGACACTTCATCACCGGCGGCGCTGGCTTCATTGGCAGTCATCTGGCGGACGCGTTGCTCGCCGAGGGAGCCAGGGTGGTTATCTACGACAACTTGCGGGCGGGAAGAAGGGAGTGGCTCCACCCGCACCGGCAGAATCCTCGCTTTCACTTTATGCCGGGCGATTTGCTGGATTTCGAGAAGCTCGGCGCAGCCATGGCCCCATCGGACGTGGTTTGGCATTTTGGCGCCAATACGGACATGGTGATCGGCAGAACGCAAACCGAGGTGGACGTTCGTGATGGCATCCTTGCCACACGCCACGTCCTCGAAGCAATGCGGCAAAACGGGGTAAAAGAGTTGCTTTTCCCGTCGAGCGGCGCCATTTATGGCGATATTGCCAACCCGCCAGCCACGGAAGAGTACGGCCCGCTGCTGCCTGTTTCTCTCTATGGCGCCGCCAAGCTTGCTTCTGAGGGGCTCATCAGCGCTTATTGCCACCTCTTTGAGATGAAAGCCTGGATCTTTCGCTTTGGAAACGTCATCGGCCCCCGAATGAGCCACGGAATCATTTGTGATTTTGTTGAGAAGCTGCGGAGCAACCCGCATGAACTCGAAATTCTGGGCGACGGCCGGGGAGAGAAGAACTATTTCCTGGTTGAGGACTGCCTGGATGGAATGCGCTTTGCCCACCGGCACGCGCATCTGGACGCCGACCATCCCTGCGACATCTTCAATCTCGGCAGCCGTTCCACAACGAAAGTGGAGATGATCGTCCGGATTGTGATTGAGGAGATGGGCTTGCGCAACGTTCGCTTGCGATACACCGGCGGGGAACGTGGCTGGCCTGGGGATCAGCCGCGAGTTTACATGGACGTAAGCAAAATGCTCAAACTCGGCTGGGCGGCGAGGTTGACGTCCACTGAGGCAGTGCGCATTGCCACGCGCCGCTATCTCGGCAAGGAAAGCGGCGCCCTGCCTTGGCGCAGCCAAGCGCGCCCCGCCGCGGCGGGGAAACAAACAGGAGGAAATCCATGAACCCGGTGAATACCAAAGTCTGCGTCGTCGGAATCTGGCATCTCGGAGCGGTCACCTCCGCCTGCCTGGCGGAACTGGGATACTCGGTGGTGGGTGTCGAAAGCAATCCCGAGAAAGCGAAAAAGCTGAACGAAGGGGTTGCCCCGCTCTTCGAGCCCGGATTGAGCGAATTGATGCGCAAAAACCTTGGCCAGGGAAGATTGCTCTACACATCGGACCTGCCAGCCGCAGTGAAGCAGGCCCAATTTGTCTTCCTGGCCTTCGACACGCCGGTTAACGATGACGATGAGGTGGAGCTGCTCGAAGTTTATAAGGCGGCTCTCGACATCAGCCAGTGGCTCGCGGAAGACGCCACGGTAATCGTCAGCAGCCAAGTGCCCGTCGGCACCTGCGAGCATATTGCTTCTGCCATCCGCGATTTCGATTCCCGGCGGAATGTGCACATCGGTTGCGTTCCGGAAAATCTGCGCCTGGGGAAGGCGATCGAATGTTTTCTTAAACCGGCCATGATCGTGATCGGCGCGGACGACGAGGCGACTCTTGACCGGTTGCAGCAGTTCTATTCGGTTTTGCCCGCGCCCAAACTGCTCATGAATCTGCGCACCGCCGAGATGACCAAACACGCCCTGAACGCTTTTCTGGCAACGTCGGTCAGCTTCATCGGCGAGCTTGCCAATCTTTGCGATGAAGTCGGGGCTGATGCCGTCCAGGTGGCCGCCGCACTGCGCCACGACGAGCGTATTGGGCCGCACGCCCGCATCGAGCCGGGCGGCCTTGGCTTTGCTGGCGCAACGCTGGCGCGCGACGTGAAGGTGCTGCGACATCTGGGTGAAACATGCGGCTGCGAGCCGCTGCTCTTTGACGCCGTCTGGTACGTCAATGAGCGGCAGAAAGGGCTGGTGGCCCGCAAGCTCAAGAAAATCTTCGGCGACGTCAGCGGCCTGAGGTTGGGCGTGCTGGGACTAACCTATAAGGCCGGCACGAGCACCCTGCGCCGCTCGGTAGCACTGGAGGTGATTCGTGACCTGGTGGGTCAAGGCGCGGCGGTCAAGGCGTTCGATCCCAAGGCGGACCTGGCCGAGCTCCCCCCGCTGGCAGGTTTGGAGTTGTGCCCCGATGCCTACTCGGCGGCAAACGACAGTGACGCGCTCATTCTTCTCACCGACTGGCCTGAGTTTCGCTCACTCGATTTCGTCCGCATCCGCTCCCTCATGCGCCGCCCTGTCCTTATCGACACCAAAAACATGCTCCCCTACAGCCAACTGGTGGGCCTCGGCTTTGATTATGCCGGAGTCGGCCGCGGCCACCTCGCCAAGACTGTTCCCATACTTGCCACGAAGGCACTCGCGCGCGCCGCCGTCGCCACCGCCAGAAAGGCTCAACATTGAAGGAGTCCCTCCCATCGCAACGCAATAACCAAGCCTCTTACCACACGCTATACGGCCGAAGGAGGTTCGGATGAGAGTCGCCATCATTGGGGCTGGCCTGCAGGGTAGGCGGCGAGCGCCGGTTCTCACGGACTTCAGCGACACAAAGTTGACCATGGTCACCGCGGCTCGCTTGGAAACCGCGCAATTGCTGGCTGAGAAGATGAATTGCGAGGCGGGCCAGGGCTGGGAGACCGCTGTCAGGCGTGACGACATTGACGCGGTGGTCGTTTGCACCCCGCCTGATTCCCATGCCCGCATCAGCATCGCAGCCATGGAGCATGGCAAACACGTCCTGTGCGAGAAACCGCTGGCGCGAACGGTGGACGAGGCGGAGGCGATGCTCCGTACGGCCCGCGCGTCGCCGGTCAGGTTGAAGTGCGGCTTCAACCACCGGCATCATCCCGCCATCCAACGGGCGAGAAAGCTCATGCAAGAAGGCGCCATCGGCGCCCCGCTCTTCCTTCGTTCTCGCTACGGGATCTGTGGCCGGCCAGGATACGAGCAGGAGTGGCGAGCCGATACGCGGGTCGTGAGCGGCGGGCAATTGATGGAGCAGGGAATCCACGTGATCGACCTCTTTCGCTGGTTTGTGGGCGACATCCAGGAAGTGTCCGCTTTCACCGCCACCTCCCATTGGCAAATGCAACCCCTTGAAGACAACGCCTTTGTCCTCTTGCGCGCCGCCACCGGCGTGATGGCTTCGCTCCACTCCAGCCTGACTCAGTGGAAGAACCTCTTCTCTTTCGAAGTGTTTGGAGAGGACGGCTATCTTATCGTCGAAGGCCTGGGCGGCGGATATGGAACAGAGACTCTCCGACGCGGCAAACGCGCATTCGGCGAGCCGTTTCAGGATGAGGTCGTCGAGTTCCGCGGCGGCGATGTTTCCTGGCATGAGGAGTGGAAGGAGTTTGCGGCCGCCATCCGCGATGGACGGGAGCCATTGGGCAACGGTGTCGATGGGCTCGAAGCCCTTAAGGTCGTTTTCGCCGCCTATGAGTCAGCCAAGCGGCGGGAGGTCGTCTCATGCCAAGAAATCGGGCGGCAAGCCAAAGACGTCTTACAAGCGCAGAGCGCCCGGAGCGCCGAATAAAGTGCCTGGTTACCGGCTCGGGCGGATTTATTGGATCCCACCTGGTGGCATACCTGGTCGGGCGGGGCTTTCGCGTATGGGGCATGACGCGGCGAACCGGCGCCGCCCCGGCCGCGTTCCACCGAGACTTTCAATCAGTTCTCTGCGGTATCACCGACCGCAAACGGCTGGAAAGAATCGTGGCGGACATCCAACCGGAAAAAGTCTTCCACCTGGCTGCACAGAGTTACCCGATGAAATCCTGGCAGGATGCTGAAGAGACCCTGAAGGTGAACCTCTTCGGTGCTCTCTACCTGCTGGAAGCAATCCGCAAGGCGCAACTGGATCCGGTGATCTTGATGCTGGGCTCAAGCGCTGAGTACGCACCCCCCGGAAAAGACGACGGGAGGATTGGCGAGGATCACGAAATCAATCCTCTCAGCCCTTACGGTGTCAGCAAAGCGGCCGCGGACCTGCTGGCTCGTCTTTATTTCCGTGCCTGCCGGATGAAAATTGTGCGCGTGCGACCCTTTGCCGTTATCGGCCCGGGGAAAGAGTGGGACGCCTGCTCCGATTTCGCTCGTCAAATCAGCGCCGTCGATCGAGCGGTGGGCGGCGAGTTGTCGGTTGGAAATCTGAATGCCGTGCGCGATTTTCTTGACGTGGGCGATGCCGTCCGGGCGCTGGACTTACTCGCCGAGAAGGGCCGCCCCGGAGACGTCTATAACATTGCTGCCGGTCAGGGCGTGAGTCTCCAGCACGTCTTGACGCGACTCATCTCCCTCTCCGGAAAAAAGATCAGCGTGCGGGTGGATCCAGACCGATTGCGGCCGGTGGATCAACAGGCGATTGTCGGAGACAACCGCAAGCTTCGCCGCCTCGGCTGGGAGCCTGCCATTCCCCTCGACGAGACTTTGCGTGGCATTCTTCAATTTTGGGACAGTCGGGCCAAAGCCGCTTCTGCGTAGCGGCCCTCCGATTACTGCCAGACGAGCGAGTGCGAGGTTCCGCGGCCGGATAGGCCGCCCCGATGGACGTCGCTACCCATCCTCGTCAGTTGTTGCTCCGGCGCCAAAGGTTTCCGCCGCATGATTTGATGGGCTGCTTTTAGTATGATGGACGGCGCATGGTGGACATTCACAGCCACATTCTGCCCGGGCTGGATGATGGCTCGCCGACGCTCGAGGCTTCCGTTGAAATGCTCGAACGGGCTGCGGCCGACGGGATCACCCACATGGTCGGCACCCCGCACGCCAATCCCCACTACGAATTTCAACCCGAGGTCAACCGCGAGCTGCTGGCTCAGCTTCGCGAGCGGGCGCCCAGGAACCTCCAAGTTTTTGGCGGCTGCGATTTTCACCTGAGCTTTGAAAACCTCTCGTTGCTCCGGCAGCAGCCCCGGGATTTCACCATCAACCAGCGAAATTATCTCCTCGTCGAGTTTTCCGATTTCGGGTTGGTGCCAAATCTTTTGCAGATTCTCCATGAGGTGATGCTGGCGCATCTAGTGCCGGTGGTGACCCACCCGGAGCGCAATGCCCTTCTCTGCCGCGATGCGGCCTTGCTGGAGAGGATGGTGGAGCTCGGCACCTGCGCGCAGGTGACTGCCCAATCGCTTACGGGCCATTTTGGACGGCACGCGAAACGCTGTGCGTGGGAATGGCTCGAGCGCGGCTTGGTTCATTTTGTAGCGAGTGATTCCCACAACCTCACGTCGCGCCCGCCGTTGCTCTCTCCCGCGTATAAGCTGGTTGCCAAGCGCCTCGGTGAGGCCGTGGCCGGTGCCCTCTTTCACAATAATCCCTTGGCCGCGATTGAAGGCCGGCCCCTGCCCTATCTCCCCGAGCCCCTGCCACGGCGACGGAAGAAGTTTCTTCGGTTTATTTAGCGGCCGGTGCCGTCACCACTGATCCCTTCCCAACATGCCCGTCGGCAGCCGGCTATGGCCCTGAAACATCTTTATGGCTTGCTGTTGGGAGTCGCTTCGGATCGGCCAGAGGGCAAGCAAGTCGGAACCAGGCTAGGGACGTGAAGGGCTTTCTTCTCGTCGGGCAAGAGCCAACGCTGCCCCGGCTCCTCCTCCCCCGGCCAAAAGAAGCAGCAAGGTCAACTTCTTGGCTTTGCCGGTCGGCTCTCGTTCCCTCTTTTCAGGAGCTGGAGGTGCGACACCAGGGACTTCCGGCCCGGCGGCGGCAATCCGCCCGCCGGGAAAAAGACGGATGGAGCTGCCGGGAGAAAGCGCGGCTGTTTCCGCGCCATCCAAATCGATCACCAGGGCGCCGCCAGCCTGGCAGAGAGCCAGGATCGAGCCATCGGGTTGAAAAGAAAATTCGATGGACGATGGCGCCGCCGGGCGCACCGTGATCAAAAAACGTCCGGCGAGAGCCTCCAATGCCTGGCCAGCCTCGACTTTCACCGCCGCGGACCCGCTCAGCAGTTGGGTAAAATAGCCGCCGCGGGTGCTGGGGAACGTTGCCTCGGAATTCTCGCCGAGAATGAACTGGCCTCGGCCGGCAACGTTCACCGCCGCCGCTGAGCGCGCTCCGGTGCGGATCCGACTCCCCGGAAACAGAGTAGTGACGCCGGGCAAAGGCATCTCATTCAGGGTGACATCGCCGGTTGGAGTCACCTGACCGATGGCCTGCCGGGAATTGGCCTGCGGCTCGGCGGCAAACGTCGGACCGGTGGCCATGAGAGAAATAATTATCGCCCACAAAGATAGCTGCAGCGCTTTCATGACTGGCCTCGGATAAGACATCCAGCAGGTTACTTAGTTACCATCCGCGCCGAGGGGCGTCAACCGAATTCCTGTGGCGTGTGCCAAAGCTGATAAGGCCGCGCGCCCCAACATAGGCGGCTTCCAGTCCGTCCTCGGGTGGCGCACGCCCGCCGCTCGCCCCGATCCAATCGCGGAAAACTCCCCTGAAGTGAACCGCGGCGGGCTCTCCTATGTCTCGGTGACAAGCCCGAGGTCTCTCGCCACTCGCTTTCAAGGTCGGTTGTTGTCGTTATGGAGAACTCCGGGCAGTTCGGTAGCATCGCCCGTTTGCTGGCGCGCATAAAAAGAGAGCACGGAATCTCCCTGGCAAAGTTGCCGGAAGCGGACGAGTTTGCCCACCGACTCCGGCAGCGCCATACGCTGGCTGTGCTCAACGACGAGGATCCCCTGGCGTTCGAGAAGCTTCGAGCGGGAGAGGCGCGCCAGGGCGCTCAAACACTCCTCGCTATGGCGGTAGGGCGGGTCAAGAAAACAGATTTCAAATTTTTCGCCGGCACGTTCGAGCTGGGCCAGTGCCCGAAGCACCGGCATCCTCCGAACCTCCCAATCGAGGAGCAGGCGGAGAGAAAGAGCGTTCTGGCGAATCAGGGCGGCGGCCCGGCGGTTGGACTCGACAAAGACGACGCGGCGAGCGCCCCGGCTGCCCGCCTCCAGTCCTACCGCGCCGCTACCGGCGTAGCAATCAAGAAACGCGCAGTGGTTCACCCGGCTCGCCAGGACGTCAAACAACGTTTCTCGCAGCCGATCGCTCGTCGGCCGCAAATCCAGCCCTGGCAGAGTCCGAAGGCGTCGCCCGCGCAATGTGCCGGCAATGATGCGCATGGCTCGAAAAGTCGTGTCCTTGCGCGCGCAACTCTAATGGGCCCGCCGGCGCGGAAGCAACTCTTTTGCTTGTGGTGAGCTTGCCGAACCAGCGGAAGGCTCAGGCAAACGCGCAGCCGACGATCATCGACCGGTCGCCCGAAACCGAGCGGTAAGCTCGACGGAGACGAACCCGCATCTGGGGAAGGACCGGAACATGCAATTCGACCTGAAACTGTTCGGGCAAGTCCGTTTCACGCTCGAATTGCAGTTTCAGACCGCCATAACTCAAGTCCAGCACGCGAGCGACCCGCACGTGGCCTTCCACGACCACAACATAGGCGCGGGCGTCCACAAGCGAGATGCGTTGATGCTGCCGATTGTCCGAGACACTGACCACCCGCAGGCGGACGCCTTCCTCGGGAGACGCGGCCAAAGGGTGACCGGCAGGAACGAAAGTCGCGGAAGAGAGGCGCCCGCGAGCCAGGGCAAGAAGCTCGCCAGCGCTCGTGCCTTCGGACGGGCCGCTGGCCGAGCCAAGCTGCAGGCCAGCGAAGAATTCGGGCTCGCTCGCGAACGCCTCCTTCAGGCGAGCACGCAGGCGCGCCTCCAGGCCGGCCAGCCGGCTGCTTTTGACCTCGGGTGTGATGAGAGCAATTTCATCTCCGCTGATGCGGAAGGCAAGATCCGACTGGCGCATCCAGGAAGTCAAAGCCGCCGCCGCTTCCCCCAGCAACCGATCGCCCTCGCTGCGACCGCGCGCTTCGTTGACGGCGCGGAGGTCACGGAAAAACATCACGACCAATGCCAGGCTCGTGCCGTAGCGACGGTGGCGCGCCAACTCCCGTTCCAGAAGGTCCTCAAACAGCCGCCGGGAAAGCAGTCCGGTGAGGGGATCATAGACGACCTCACCGGTGAGGTCGGGGCTGATGGCAGCAGCGCTGGCGGAAGGCGACCCGGCTTCCGGGGGAGACGCGCGGGGCTCTTTCCCGGTAGCCGAGGTTGGGAAGACCCAACGAAAGGGATTTTCCGGTTCGGTTGCCATCGGCGGTTCCGTATCATGTTAGCCGCGTCCCCTTGGCAAGTCAATTTCAACTCAAATTTGGAGGAATCGGTCGGGAACTCCGCCCCGGCCAAAGATAGGAGCGAGGGTCCCGGCATGCGGAGGGTAAGGGAGCTGACGGCAGCGGCTACCGGGCGATTTGCCGGAGGAACTGTTGGACCCGTTCCGGATAGACAGTCAGGTTGCGGCGGGTGTACTGCACCAATCCTTGAGTGCATGGCTCACCTAAGAGCGTGGTGACCATATCCAGTGAACTGCGGAGATTCACCGGCGCCACGAGGGAGGCGGGTGATGACCACTCGGTGTCCTGGAGAGGGAGCACTAGGCTTCCCCGGGCGGGTATGTTATTTTGGGCTTCCCGGTAGCGTGCGATGCAGGGCCTGCCCCGCCGCACACCGCGGCAGGCCGTTGCTCCGGCCGTCTGGACAGAAGCATGGACCGACCTCGCTCCAATCCCAGTGTCCGCATCATTGCTGTCGGCATGATTCTGATGTTCTGCTACTACGCGAGCTCGGTGATCCTCACCCTGCTGGTGTCGATCCTCGCCGCCTTCGTCCTCGATCCGGTGGTCAATTTGATGGAGAGGGGGCGCATGCCGCGGGCACTTTCTGCCTTGCTGGTTCTGCTGGCAGCCATGCTGATCCTTTCCTTGCTTGGCTATCTGTTTGTGGATCGTGTGGACCAGTTCGCCGGTGACTGGCCGCGATACTCGCGCCTTCTGAAGACGGCCGTCCAGACCGTTCAGGACAGAATTGATCAGCTCGAAAGTCGTTTCCGGGAGATTGTGCCGCGCGGGCGCACCCGCGTCCGCGAAGTGGCTATCGCCGAACCGGTTTCCCTGAGCCGGTTCCTGCTGCGAGGCATAGGCTCCATCTACGGCGTACTCCTCACCGTCGCCTTTATGCCCTTTTTGGTGTTTTTCATGCTTGCCTCGAAGCGTTCGCTCTGGCATCACACCATGGAATTGTTTCCTCTCGAACGGCGCCACCGCGCCAAACAGACGCTGGACGATCTTTCCAAAATGCTGCGCGGCTATGTGATGGGCAACCTCATCGTCATGTTCGTGCTCATTGCGGCGACCTTTGTGTTTTTCTGGCTGATTGATCTGGAATATCCCTTTCTGGCAGCGATCGTCTCCGGTATCGTCAACCTCATTCCTTATCTGGGCGTGCCGCTGGCGCTTTTTCCGCCCTTTCTCCTCGGCGCCGCCAGGTACACCTCGGCTGGCCCGTTCGTCGGGATCGCCCTCGTGCTGATTGCCTTTCATGTGGTGGCGGTGAACCTGCTCGTGCCGAAATTGGTGGGGCCGCGGGTGCGACTGAACGCGCTCGCCGTCACGGTGGCGCTGATGTTCTGGGGCTGGCTGTGGGGCGCTGTGGGCCTGGTCCTGGCCATTCCGATAGCTGCCGGCATCAAAGTCGTTTGCGACCATGTGGACGGCTGGGAACCGGTCGGCCGCTGGCTCGGGCCAACCTAAAGCCGGAGGTGCTGCCAAGCTCGGCGTCGTCTGGCGAACCTTGCGCTACCGCAGCCGGCCAAGTTCTTCCACCAGCGGGGCCAATAAGCCGGCAGTCTGAAACAACGAAATGGCCGCAATGCCGGCAGCGCCGGCATCCAGGCATGACTTCGCATTTTCAACAGTAACCCCACCCAGAGCAAGCACGGGAATCTTTACGGCCTTGACAGCTTCTCGGAGAGCGTCGAGTCCTACCGCCGGGCCATAACCCAGCTTGGATGCTGTCTCAAACACTGGTCCAAAGACGGCAAAATTCGCCCCTTCCTTGGCCGCGCGGGTGATCTCTTCCAAATTGTGGCTGGAGGCGCCGATCAGCAGATCAGGATACTGTTCCCGCACCACGCCCACGGCAACCGATTCTGTTCCCAGATGGACGCCGTCCGCGCCGGCGGCGAGCGCCACATCCAGCCGGTCGTTAACCAGGACCCGCGTGGCACTTCGGCTCGCCCCGATTCCATCGGGGCGGGCCATCGCGACCGCTGCCCGCGCCAATTCCAGAAGCGGCCGGGTGGCCAAATCCTTCTCCCGAATTTGAATGAAATCAACACCAGCGGCAACCGCAGCCCGAATAACCGGCAGCGGGTCGCCGCCCGGGAGCTGTTTCCGATCGGTGATGTAGCAGAGCAACGGCTTAGGTGCGCGATTCAAGTCGAGTCAGCGTGTTCCGGAAGTGGCGGAACTCATAGACGGCGATCCACACGTTGAGCAGCCCGACGCCGGAGATGCCGCCGCGAACGTAATGGTTCAGCAAGTAGCGCACGAGAACGGGATAACGGACCAGAAAGAAATTCTGCTCCCAGAGGGATGTCCAGGGCAGGAGAAGCAGGAAGACGCCCAGCTCCAGGCAAAAGAGAATCAGCAAGAAGAGGAGAAGACGGAGCATGCCGCTCTCAGGCGCGGGGGCGGCTAAGAGCGCTGATCCGATCCGCCACGTCGCGGTAGTCAATGTTCATGGCGTAGACTTCCTGGTAAGACTCGAGCGCCCGGTTCATGTCTCCCGATAGCTCGTAGGCCACGCCCAGATCGTACCGGAGCGCCAGAACCGATTCCGGTTCCAGCCCCGGACTTTCCAGCCCCTTAAGATACCACTTGATGGCAATTTGCGGCATAGCCTTGTCCATGAAGCAGACGGCGAGCTGCACGCAACACTCCATCCGGGAGGCGCCGGACTGACCGCGATTGATATTCTTGAAGGCTTTTTGAAATTCGCTGATGGCCTCTTCGAGCAGGCCCATCTCCTTGTAAGCGATGCCGAGGTTGTAGTGCGTCTCGGCATCCTCGACCTCATCGGTCTCACCCAGTTCGTGGCGGAATTCTTCGAGCACTTCGCTTAGCTGCTCGACCCCGGTGGCGGCGGAAAGCTCTACCGTCCCGCTCTGCGGGGTGGTGGGCGGCTCGGCTGACTCAGGCAGAATCTCGAATTCAGCAGCAAGGTCGGCGAGAAACTGATTGCCATCGTATTCTGCGGCAGTCGGCACAGACGCCACCGGCCCCGTTGCTGGTGAGGCTTCCAAAACCAGCTCGAGGGTTTCAACCTCTCCGGCCGTTCGGGGCTCCTCGCTGGATTCCTCGGCCGCTTCGAGCGATGGCGCCAGCCCTGATTCTTCGAACGGGAGCGCGGCGGCGACTTCGACAGGCTCCTCCTCGGTTGGTTCCGGTTCCGGCTCAGCCGGTGCCGATTCGGTTGCCCCGACAAGTCCGGGCTCTGGCGGCGTCCATTCTGGCTCTTCCGGCGCCTCGGCACCGGGTTCGGTCATAAATGGCTCAGCCGCTTTTGATTTTTTGACTGCCGGGGCTTCTGTTTCCGCGGGCACTGGTTCAGCCGCAACACTGTCGGCAAAAACTGGTTCGGGGGTCCCGACTTGTCGGAACTCGGTTGCAGTGATCTCCTCCGCGACGGGTCGAGGGGAGGTGGGCGCTTCGGCGGCTTCAGCCTGTTCGGCTTCTTGGGCGGCAAGCGCTGAAACCCGAGGTCCGATCGCTTCTGGCGTCGTCTTGGGCGGCGGAGGAGCGGCCGGTGGCTCGGCACGGGCAGTCCCGGCTTGTTGGAGTTCCACCGTGCCGCTTGCGATGTCCTCGAAATCAAACAGGATGGCGGTTTCTTCCGGCTCGAGGCGAGTGATCAAGGTTTCTTCTGGAGACTCAACCGCCCCCGATGCCTTTGCCGCCAGTGCTTTTTCGCGCAGTTCGGACAACATTCGCTCACGGGGAAACTGTTCGGCCAGCTTGTCAATCACGGCCAGGGCTTCGTCCACCAGTCCTTCGCGGATATAAAACTCGACTTCTTCGCAGACCTCGGCGGTATTGAGGCCAGGCGACCCGGGAGGCGGCATCCCAGTGGTGCCGACGATCTTTTCCCACTCCTCGGACAAATCAATTTCGTGAAGGGCCTCAGCCCCATCCTGTCCAGGCTGAGCTTCGATGAGCGCGACCTCGCTTTCGTCCGGGCGACTCCCGGTCCCCTCTGGGCGAGCGGGCTCGGCTACTTCTTCTTCGACCATTGGGGCCAGCTCTGCCTCCGGAAGCCCGATGAGCGGTTCAGAAGGTGGGGCTGCTGGTTGCTTGTGATAGCGGTTGGCTAGCTCGAGAAAACGCTCCGCTTGGCGCGTGGCGCCTCGCTCGGCATAGATGCCTGAGAGCTTGTCAGCATATTCGGCCACGCGGGGCCAGTCACCGGCCCCGAGATAGAGGTCGAGCAATTTTTCCAACGCCGCGGGATGGTTGGGCACCAGTTCGAGAGCGCTTTGCAGAATCTCAATGGCTTTTTGGGGTCGGCCATAGCTGGACATCAAGTCCGCATCGGTCAAGGCGCTGGTCAGGCGTTTGAGCGTGCCCGCGTCCAGTTCATCCTCCGCTTTGCTCTCGACTCCTTGGCCTTCCGCGGGCCGCTGGTCGGCCAGGGTGAACGATTCTTCTTCCATACCGGCCGGTTGCGCCGGGGGCGTAACCGGGTGGGGCCGGTCGCCCATCAGGATGAGAAGTTGATTCAGCCGACCCACATGATGCGGATTGTCCGGCTCGAGCCGGACAAGTTCCTCAAGGATCTCGCGGGCCTTGGCGTGTTCGTTCCTCTTTCCCCAGGCATCGGCGATGCGGTCCAGAATATCAGGTACGCGGAAGTGCTCTCCGGTTTGCTCGAAAATCTTCTTGAGGAGTTCGAGGGCCGCAATGGCAACGTCCTCTCTTTCGGCGAGGCTTTCCACCCGGCTGACGAGCTTTTCCGTTTCGTCATGCTCGATCATCGCACTGGAGATCCGGCCGAGCAGCTCCAGCGCCTGCCCGGCGTCGCCGCTTTCCTCGTGATGGCAGGCGATCGCAAAAAGCAGTTCGTAGCGGTCAGGCTTGGAGTCGAAAATGCGCTCTCCCCAAGCGCGGGCTTGGGGAAGCTGCCCGCCGGAGAGGTAGCTCTCGACCAGGAGCATGGCGCAGGAATCGTCGGTTTCGGCGAGCGGCTCGAGCAGGCTGATGGCGCTCGATGCCTGGCCGGTGGCCACCAGCGAGCGGGCTTTGACCACCCGTGCCCGGACGTGATTGCCGTCCAAACCAAGAATCTTGTCCGCCAGGCGGAGAGATTCTTTGTGATCCTGCTTCTGGGCTAATCTTTCGGCGGCGCGGAGATAGGCTTCGACGGCGTCGCTGGTTTTGCCGATGCGCTCGCAAAGCTCGGCCAGCCGCATTTGCACGGTTGCGTTGTCCGGCTCTTGCGCCAGCATCTTCCGGAAGATGCCGACTGCCTTGTCCACTTGATTGCTTTTAATATAGTATTCCGCCAGTTGCAGGAAGTGCGACCGCGCCTCACTCATCAGCCCCTGCACGGCGTACAGTTCAGCCAGCTTCTCCAGGATGGCAACCTGACTCGCATCCAGCTTCGCCATCTTTTTGTAGATGGCGATACCGCGCATCAGGAACCCTTCGGAGACGTAGGCTTCGGCTAACCGGTGGAAGTGGCTGATGGCGTCGCTTGTCTGGCCGAGGCGGATGAACAGATCGCCGATCGTGTTCAAAAGGCTGAGATCGCGGGGATCGTGTTTGAAAATGTTCTGGTACTGCTCGATCGCTTGGCCAATCTTGCCCTGAGCCAGATACTTTTCGGCTGCGTCCACAGACTTGGCCTTGTTGAAAGCCATCCTGGTTTCCTGGGGGGGCAGGCAGGAACTTCAAGCTAGCATAGTACCCCCATGATGTCAATAATTGACAGGGACTAAACCCTTCGGCTCCCGTGCTCTAAGTGTCAATGAAACTGAAGATTAGAGAGAAGCTGGGAGTGTGTTTCAGATGGAACTAGTACCACAACTTCCCGTCGCTGCCAAGCCCAGGGCAGTTTGTTCTGCCCTGGCTCCCCAACTGACCGATTCTCGCACCGGGGCAAAGGACAGCCGGTGCAGCGGCGACGGCCCATACCGGCGGAGCGCCTGAAGGTGCTCGGGCGTCGCGTAGCCCTTGTTTCTGCCCAGGCCATATTGTGGGTAGATTCGATCCCACTCGCGCAACCTTGCGTCCCGCGCAACCTTGGCCAGAATCGACGCCGCCGCAATCGAAGCCGAACGGTTGTCGCCCTTGATCAAAACTTTCTGCTCGGTGGCTACTTCGAGCCCCATCCCGTCCAGCAGAAGATAGTCCGGCGGGAGTTGAAGTTGCTCGATCGCCTCCACCATGGCTTGCTTGGTGGCTTGATAGACGTTCCAGGCGTCAATCTGCGCCGCCGCCACTTCCGCAAACGCCCAGGCCAGGGCGTGCTCTTTGATGCGCTCGGCCAGAATCTCTCGCCGCTCCGGCGGCAACTTTTTCGAATCATCAATTCCGTGGATGCGGCGCTTGGGGGAAAGAATGACGGCAGCAGCAAACAGCGGACCGAAGAGTGAGCCGCGGCCCACCTCGTCCACGCCAGCCACGCGCAACCATCCCTCTCGGTAGGCGATGCGCTCGTACCTGCGGCTACAAAGTCGCCCCATGCGGACGTCTGTTCTGCTCTTGCGAGCCCGGAATTGCCGGCCGCCTTCCCTGCCTTCTTCTTCGGGGGATGATAGCACAGGTCAGACCGCCACGAACCGGAAGACAAAAAGCCAATCCGAGAGGGTTGGCTCTTGAAGAGCAAGATCTTTGGAAACGCCGGTCGCTGATCGCCGGTTACTGACTTTGTTCTTCTTTGGCGCCGGAGGTGGGCAGGAATTCGCTTTGCCGCTTAAGGCGCGCGGCTTTCCCTTTTCGCTTGCGGAGGTAATAGAGTTTGGCGCGCCGGACGCGGCCCTGGTGGATCACCTCGATTTTGTCAACGACGGGCGAATGAAGGGGAAAGATACGCTCGACGCCAATGCCGAAGCTGACCCGGCGAAGGGTGAAGGAGGTACCGGTCAGTTGCCCGCGCTTTTTGATGACCACGCCTTCGAAAGGCTGGATGCGCTCCTTGTCGCCTTCGATGATCTTGACATGAACCCGGACAGTGTCGCCCGGGCGAAAGGATGCCAGTTCCTTCTTGAGGTGGGCGCCCACGGCCTTTTCCAGCATGCTCATGATGGCTTCTCCCGCGTTTTTCAAAACGAGCATTATATCGGAGGCCGGCGGGTTTGACCAGCACCCTGACGGCCGCGCGACCCCTGACCAGTGCCCAGGCGTCGGCATGGCCGGTGGCGAGGGTTCATTTTCTTCCTTGCATTTCCTCGATGAGCCGGCGGTCTTCGTCGGTGAGCGCGGTCCCGGCGAGCAGGTCGGGGCGGTTGCGAAGAGTTTTTCCCAGGGCCTGCTTGCGGCGCCAGCGCCGGATTTCCTCGTGGTTGCCGCTGATGAGCACTTCCGGAACGGCCCAGCCGCGAAACTCCGCCGGTCGAGTGTAGTGCGGGCAATCGAGGATGCCTCCGCCGCCCCGACTGGTCGGGGCGCCGCCCAAACCGGCGGACTCAAAAGCAGCACGGGTCTCGACGGAACCTGCCCTGGGCGAAAGGGAACGGGACTCCAGGGCCGCCGTCGGCGGGGTGAACGATTCCTGTTCCGAGGAGCGTTCATCGCCAAGCGCCCCGGGAAGTAGCCGCGTCACTGCGTCCACCACCATCGCGGCCGGCAACTCGCCGCCAGAAAGCACAAAATTCCCCACCGAGACTTCTTCGGTAGCCACTTGCTCGGCGATGCGTTCATCCACGCCCTCATAGCGCCCGCAAAGCAAAATCACCCGCGGAAGGCCCGACCAGCCCCGCGCCGTCGCCTGGTCGAAGGGTTTGCCCGAGGCGGAGAGCAAAACAACCGCTACCCTTTCGCGCTCCGTTGTCGGCACGGCCTGAAGGATGCTTTCCACCGCGGCAAAGAGCGGTTCGCACTTCATCACCATGCCTTCGCCGCCCCCGAAAGGCCGGTCGTCGGTTGTCCGATGCCTGTCGGTGGTGAAATTCCTGAGGTCGTGAATGCGGATTTGAATGAGCCCCGCATCGCGAGCCCGGCGAATGACACCCCAGGCAAACGGGCCGGAGAAGAAATCAGGGAAGATGGTGATGATGTCGAAAGTCATCGGGCAACGCTCATCGTCAACCGTTCTTCTTCCCCATCTTCGGGACGGGGTGGGTGGGCGAGGATTAGTACTTCGACTTTCGCCCGGTGCGGCGAGTCCCGCTCTGCGGGATCGAAGCGCGGTTGGCGTCCTTGAGTCCTTCCGGCAGCACGACTTCAATCCGCCGCGCGGAAATGTCAATCGAGGGGCAAATCTCCTGCGCGAGCGGGATCAGGATGGCGCCGTCCGGGGTTTCCACCTCGAGCAGGTGCGGCCCGCCGAGGTTTTCCCCGGCGGCGATCACCTCCCGCACCCGGCCCATTCTTTTCGCGCCATCCGCCGTCCGCTCGAAAACTTCGCAGTCCGTCAAATCTGAGATGTAGTAACTGCCAGCCGGCAGTTCGACCCGGTCGGCTTTGGGGATCTGCACGTGCCAGCCGCGAAGTTTTTCGGCGTCGGCGCGCGTGGCGCAGCCTTCAAACTGAAGCACGATCCCGCCTTTGTGGAACCAGCCGCGGGTGATCGTAGCCGGCTGGCCGGCCGCGGCGGGATGGCCATTCCAGAGCAAGACCTGGCGCCGATCGAGCAACCGTTCAGGAAAATCAGTGAGGATCCGGGCCAGGACTTCGCCGTGGCGGCCCTGCGGTTTTTGAATCACCGCCACCGTCACCCGGTCCGTCTGGCCCGAATCGCGCGGATCGGGATTCAAACTTACTCCAGGATCTCCAGGGTAAAGCGCTTCTTGAGTTTCATCCCGGCTGCGCCGAGGATGGTGCGAATCGAGCGGGCGGTGCGCCCCTGTTTGCCGATCACCTTGCCCAGGTCGCTCTGGGCCACGCGCAACTCCAGGATCGTCGCCTGCTCGCCCTCGACGGCTCTTACCGAAACCTGATCAGGAAGATCCACAAGCGCCTTCGCAATCGCTTCCACCAGCTCCTTCATGCGGCCCTCCCGCTCCCCTGTCCCGTTTCCGCCCCATGCGGACACGGGATCGGCCCTCGAACCGGAACGTGCTCCACAGCGTCGAGCTGCGATCGCCAATGAAACTTTCCATGAAGCCGCTTAGAGGACCTTATGCTTGCGGAGCAGGCTGCGCACCGTATCCGAGGGCTGGGCGCCGCGGCGGAGCCAGTGTTGGATACGCTCGCTATGGAGCGTCACCGCCGTCCCGAGCCTTCGGGACGGATCATAGTGGCCCACCACCTCGACAAACCGCCCGTCGCGGGGCTGCGATTTTTCCGTGACCACCACCCGGTACGACGGTTTCTTTTTTGCTCCCACGCGGGCCAAACGAATCGTCAACACATTAATAACCTCCTGAGGATTATACCGCTAAAGAGAATCACAACGGGCAGCGAATCCCGAACCTTCTCGACTGCCCGTCCCAACTCCGCCGCCACCCACCCGCTTGCCGAACCGGGCGGCTACATGCCGAGGTCTTTAAGCCCTTTCCAGTTTGCCGGAAGCTTCTTGAGCATGCCGCCGCCCACCGCTTTCATCATCTTGCGCATCTCAGCGTACTGGCGGAGGAGCCGGTTGACCTCCTGGACAGACGTCCCGCTGCCCCGGGCGATGCGCTTGCGCCGCTTGCCGTTGATGATGCGCTCGTTCTCGCGCTCCGCCGGCGTCATCGAGTTGATGATGGCTTCGATGTGCCTGAGCTGGGCCTCATCCACTGCACCCCGAGGAATGTTCTTGAGCGGGCCGATCTGCGGCAGCATGCCGACAATCTGCTCGAGCGGCCCCATCTTGCGCAGTTGGCGCAACTGGTCGCGAAAATCCTCAAGCGTGAACTCGCTCCTGCGAATCTTTCGCTCCAACTCCTCGGCCTGCTTCCGGTCCACGTGCTCTTCCACCTTTTCGATGAGCGATAGCATGTCGCCCATGCCGAGAATCCGCGAGACAATCCGGTCGGGATGAAACGGCTCAAAGGCGTCGTATTTTTCTCCCGTGCCAATGAATTTGATGGAGGCGCCGGTGACCGAGCGGATGGAAAGCGCTGCCCCGCCGCGCGCGTCGCCGTCCATTTTGGTCAGGATGACCCCGGTCAGGCCCAACCGGCGATGGAATTCCCCCGCTGACCTCACCGCGTCCTGGCCCAGCATGGCGTCGGCAACAAAGAGCATTTCCGACGGCGTGAACTGCTCCTTGAGCTGCGCCAGCTCAGCCATCAATGCTTCGTCAATGTGGAGCCGCCCGGCCGTGTCCATCAGGATCACGTCGTAGGCGGAAAGGTTCGCCTCGCGCCGGGCGCCCTTGGCAAGCTCAAACGGGTTCGAATCCGGCGCACCTTCCCAGCAGGGCAGGCCGACATCGCCGGCAATGATGGAAAGTTGCTGGCGGGG